>JAILMB010000213.1 GCA_024692825.1 Lachnospiraceae bacterium
AGAAAATAAAAAGAATGATACTAACTATAGTTATGCTGGCTTTGCCATTCGTTTTGCAGCAAGTTTTCCAAATATTTTTATGGTTTTATCAGGCATGAGTGATTTTAACCAGATGCAGGATAACGTTAGCTTTATGGAAGAGTTTGAGCCATTTAATGATTCTGAGTATGAGGCGGTAGATCAGGTACGAAAAGTTTTTGATAACATGCAGATTATTGCTTGTACAGCTTGTCATTACTGCGTGCTAGATAATGATTGTCCAAAGAATATTAAAATTCCAGAACTGTTTTCGTGCTACAACGATAGAAAGATGTTTAAAAACTGGAATCAGAATATGTATTATAATCTTATGACACAAGAAGGAGGAAAGGCATCGGATTGTATTGGATGCGGAAAATGCGAACAGGTATGTCCTCAGCATTTACCTATCAGAAGCTTATTAAAAGATGTAGCAAGAACCTTCCATGGATAATTAAAAAATAGAGTTTCACACAAAAATAAAAAAGATAGTGGGATTTCACATATAAAATTTTTTACCATATGTTTACCTTTCTAACCCAAAATGATGATTAATATACCAATCATTTTAGTTTGAGGAGGTTATTTACGTATGGGAAAAAACAATGGAGAAAAGAAGGAGAAAAAGAAAATTTCTTCTAAGTTAAAGGTGGTATGCATAGTTTTAGTTTGCATTGTAGTATTTTGTGGGATTGCAGCGATGATTGGACTGAATAAGTCGAATGCCAAGAGTGCGGGAGGAGATGCATATTCTGATGAGGTGCGTCTGTTGTCTGATGATGTAGTGGGAGATGTGGAAGTATCTACCCTACCATTAAAGAATGGCACGCTATTACAAAGAGGCGCTTATCTTTTTAGTGGAAAAGTAATTTACATGGTTCGGACAGGAACTGCAACGGAGTACTATGTATGTAACGATAATGGAACTGAATCTATTCGTATATGCACTGTAGAAGGAAGAGTTGGAAGCAGAATATTACCTTTTACTGATAATAGACGGGTACTTTTGGGAGATTGTGTGTTGGAGTGTCCAGAGGGACAGACTTTGGATAATTGTAAAGAAGACGCAGCGCAGATAGTTCCGATTAATATTCCGAAAGAGTTTTCATCGGACTCTGCAGTTATGGATGAGTGGACAGAAGTTATTATAGCTCCTGATAATAAACATTTTGCATGGACTATTCGAAGAAGTGATTGTGGTGCCGTAAATGCAATGGGCGAGTTGGTTCGTGGAGATACTGCTTATGAAGTAGAAAATGCGAAGTATATCAGTAATATGAATACCTTGGAGGGTGATTCTTCGGATTATACTTGTAATCCGATTATTGGCGGAGAAGTAAAACAGTTTGTTCATGGTGGCGAAGCAATTTCTCTTGTTGGTTCTGCTCAAAATGGTATGGGAGATTCTGTAGTTCAGGACGTGGCAACAGGAGAGGTGACAGAAATAACTCATGCCCCAGGTTATGATGAAACTACTATTTTTTCACCTGACGAAAAATTGGGAATGGTTATGACATCTCGCTTTTCAGAGGCATCTGATTTAGGAATGTTAGGAATGATGGACCGTCCATATGGACAGGTACTTCATAACCTAATGGGACATATTTATATGTATTCTGTTACAGGTGTACGAAGTGGTCGCGAGGGTAATGTTGGTCCAGCCTTAATTGATATTGAAAAATCTATGGAAGATGAAGATTACATGGGGCTTGATTTGTCAGATCCAAATGAAGAGTGGATTTTTAATTCACCAATGTCATGGAACGAAGATGGAACACAGGCAATGTGGATGGAAAGAGAAAAGAATAGAAATCATATTCGTCTTCAGATTGCTACGCTAAAAGATTATCAACCGGATGATGTTGTTGAAGCGATAAATACACCAGAGGTTGGTGATTATGCAACAGAGCCTGGTGAAGATATGGATTATGATGGAATCATAAATGGTAAAGAATCTGGTTATGTAGAAGTTTACAAAAAAACAGGATTTTTCAATATAACGACTGTTACTTTTACGTATCATGATTATAGTGATGATGGAGAAACGTTCTACAATGGAACAGAGTCTTCTAAGTCATCTATGTTTACAAAGACTACGTATACTTCTGATTTAAAGGTTACCGATGAAGATGGAGATGAAGTAGGAGCGATGGACGTGGAATTAGTGTTTGGAGCAGCCTATAAGATTAGTTCTGCAATTTCCGATGCAGTAAATCCTGCACTTGATTTAAATAAGAGTCATGGAGTAGTTTCCTGGGAAGGAAAAAGTGCAGATATTTCTACACTTGTAGAGTAGAAACTATGATACCCATTTGCAAGCATAGCAAAGAGCAGTCGACATTTTGCAAGATAATAAATATAAAAAGTGATACCATCTGTATTAGGTGATATCACTTTTTAGGTTTCATGTGGTCTTACACAGTGCATATAAAATGTAATCCAATATTGTTGTTCTTTTTTTGCAATCTGGAATTGATCCATATTTTCCATTGCCTTGATACGTAGTTCTTTTGCATTTTTCATTGTTGCTTTTTCTGTTAATCTCATTTTTGAATCCTCCTTAAGCTTACAAGTAAAGTGAAAGGTCAAATCAAAGGAAACAGAACAACACAAAATGGAAAATGTGTTGGAATAGAATAAAAATATGAAAAATGTAAAATATAGTTGACAATATTCATATATGAATATAAGATGAGCTTGTAAGGTGATATGTAATATATTGTGAAACTTGAGGAGGTATCATATGGAAAAGTTAGGTCTATTTATTATTTTTGTTATTGTTTTATGTGTAATTCTTTTATTTACATCGATACTAAAAAGTGTAGACAAACCAGGACATTATGATGAAATGCAGGAAGTATATCGTACACGAGCTAATAAGTATGGATTTTTTGGAATGGTAATTCTTTTGCTTATTTATATTTTTTACGATATGTTTGCATCTGCTGGATCCGTTCGTCTTTCTGCATCCATATTAGCAATTGCTACCTTAACATTAGGATCTACAATTACCGTTTTTTATAGTTTAATCAAAGGTGCGTATTATCAAATAGGTCAAAAAATAACAGGAAATGGAATTATATTTTTAGTATTAGGCATTATGAATTTACTCATTTTTATAATGGAAGTACGAGAAGAGAGGGATTTTGTAGAAAATGGACTAATGATTTTTAAAAATTGTTATGCACAGCTTATGGTTGGAATCTTGTTTTCAGCAATAGGAATAGGTTCTTTTGTGAATCTT
>JAILMB010000257.1 GCA_024692825.1 Lachnospiraceae bacterium
GAAGCACGGAGCTTGAACTACTATATATTGATGACCTTGTAGAAGGAATGTTCAATCTTCTTGAAGGTAAAGAACAGCATTGTGAATTTGATGGTGTAGAGACAGTGCTTAAGGAAAATGGAAAATATTGCTGTGTTCCAACAACACATAAAGTAACACTTGGTGAGATTGTTGATCTTCTTGAGCAGTTCAAGGAACAACCCAAAACATTGATGATGCCGAAGATGCCGAAAGGATCCTTTGCTAATAAGCTATACAGTTTGTACTTGTCTTATCTTCCGACTGATAAGTTCAAATATTCATTGAAGATGAATGTTGATGAAAGAGGCTCATTCACTGAGTTGGTGCATACACAAGATTGTGGACAGGTTTCTATCAACATCAGTAGGCCTGGAATTACAAAGGGGCAGCATTGGCACAATTCCAAGTGGGAACTGTTTATTGTTGTAGCTGGTCATGGATTAATTCAGGAGAGAAATATAAATACCGGAGAAATGGTTGAGTTTGAAGTGTCTGGAGATAAGATAGAAGCGGTTCACATGATACCTGGGTGGACGCATAATATAATTAATCTTTCTGATACCGAGAATTTAATCACAGTCATGACGTGTAATGAAGTTTTTAATCCGGAAAAACCAGATACATTTTACGAGCAGGTATAAGTGTGTTAATTGTATGTTTTTTAAATGTTTTTTTTACAATAATTACAAGTCAGTGGAGTAAGCTTTATAATGGTTTTAATGTTATGTTTTATTATTGCTTTTTTTTTGCTATGTTTCTTGGGTGTGATTTCAAAATTCAAAAGTATATACAAGAACGAGCCAAATGAACGTAATCCATTCGAGGGAAAAAACGTTCGGTTTGTATACGATGACAGTGACGAAATGAATGCCGACGGTGTTTGCGGACATTTGGAGGAAGTGGGCATTTCTGGATATAGGGCCTCGTTATATGAAAGATTTTTAAAACGTTTTTTTGATATAGTTTTAAGTTTTTGCGGATTGATCCTTCTTTCACCGGTATTTTTGGGACTTTCCCTTTGGGTTGTCATCGATGATCCCGGACCGGTTTTTTTTACGCAAAAAAGAATAGGAAAAAACAAACAGTTTTTTAAATTACATAAATTTCGAAGCATGAAAATGTGCACGCCGCATGATAAGCCTACTCATATGCTTGAAAACCCGGAGCAATACATTACTAAATCCGGAAAATTTATGCGGCAACATTCCTTGGATGAGTTGCCCCAAATATGGGATATTTTTATTGGTAATATGAGCATCATCGGACCGCGCCCAGGTCTGTGGAATCAGGATTTACTTACCGCAGAACGTGATAAATATGGTGCAAATGAGGTGATGCCTGGATTGTCCGGTTGGGCGCAAATCAATGGACGTGATGAATTAGAGATTCTGGAAAAGGCGCGGCTTGACGGAGAATATACTAGAAATATTAGCTTCTTGTTTGATTTAAAGTGTTTTTTGGGAAGCTTGGGCGTTTTTGTTGGTGATGAAAGTGTTGTAGAAGGCAAGAAATAATGCTGTTGTTAGAATGATGATATCTTATGATAGAGGATAATTCAGGAAGTTATCAAGGAGAGAAAAAATGAATTCAAAAAACAGAATGGAAGAACGAGAGATTAATCTATTAAATATTCTTTGGAATATGGCAGAACAGTGGAAACCTTTGCTTTTGGTGGCACTTTTGTGTGCTTTCTTTTTGACGTCAGTTATGTATATGAAAGATTTGAAGAGTTATCAGAGCGCAGTAGCAGTTGGCAATGAGGAAAGAAAAGTTGATGATATTAGAAAAGAATTGACGGAAGAAGAATTGTCGGATGTCGAATATGCTGTTTCAATTAATGAAAACTTAATTGAAAAGCAGGATTATTTAAAAGATAGCATTTGGCTGAATTTAGACGCTAATGATGTTAGTGTAATACGCAGTCAGTACTATATCAGTAGTGATTTCGATGGATTATCATGTTTGTATGACACATCTTTATCAAATCCCGTATTTTTACAGAATCTAAAAGATGCAATGGGTATTACTTCAGATGTTGATGAAAAATATGTACAAGAATTGATTTCCACAAACTTATTATCAGAAAGTAATGATTCAATATGTGAAAATGCATTCATTGTAACGATAATACTTCCAAAAACGGCGAAAGTAGATAGCATATCAAGTGTGCTAGACTCATATATTTTGGAAGAAGTTCATGGGAAAGTTGGCAAAACGGTGGAACATACTATTGTAAAAGTTGATGAGATAGAAACAACAGATATCATTTCGGATATTGTTGATACTCGAGTTGAATTGACAAATACTATTGCGTCTATAGAAGCAACATTAACTGCATCTACGTCTGCTTTTAGTGAAAATCAAAATATTGTTTATCAAGCGCTGATTGATAAAAAGGATGATGTCGGTGCAAAACTGAATGAAAAAGAAGATGTAGGCGTATCTAAGGACACGCTTTTGCCACCATCAGTTTCTGCAAAGTATTTTGCTATAGGATTATTGTTAGGAGTTATACTTTATGGTGTCATTCTTATTTTGATGGAAGTAACGAATACAACGATTACGGATGCAAAGGTAGTGCAAGACGTGTATGGTGTTCGCATAATAGAAAACATACACGCAAGAAAGAACATTAAAGCAATAGACAGATTTATGCATTCATCTATCATTTATAGATTACGTTATAAAAATGAAAGTAAGGATTATGATGGGCGAATTGAATCTGTAAAAAAAGATGTGACAGAATATGTTGCTCATAAAGGTTATTCGAATGAGTCTTATTTGATGGTTGGTGATTTGAAAGATATTTCAGAGACTAATTTAGCAAAAACTATTGTGACGAATGATGTGAAAGAGTCGAATCCGATAGTATTTGTAATTTATAGTGGTATTTCGAAATATGAAGAATTTCAGAATATGCTTGTGAAAGCATCTGATTTTGACTGTCCTGTAGTGGGAGCGATTTTTGTTGAAGAATAAGATTGTTTTTTTTCGAATGATTATTTTGATGTTGACCATTATTTGGATGTGCGCGATTTTCTTTTTTTCCTCTCGGCCAGCGGATGTATCTACTGAAGATAGCCATGCAATCGGCATGGCTATTGGTGCATTTATAGTGCCTGAGTTTGAAAATTTATCTGCGGAGGAGCAACTTGCTTTTGCGGAGAAGGTGGATTATCCGGTGCGAAAGACTGCACATGCAACGGAGTATGCTATTCTTGGATTGTTGATGATTTTTACGTGTATGACTTAGGGTGAATA
>JAILMB010000157.1 GCA_024692825.1 Lachnospiraceae bacterium
CTTTTTTTCTTCCATGGTTTTCTTTATTTTTGTCGAATGGCAATCTGTCCTAAGCAGTAGCCATACTCTTCTTTTTCTAGTGTATTTGCAAACGAAACCGCCTGCTGGGTTTCTGAATCCATCATGGATATGTAGAGTTTGTAATATCCATTTTCGAGTTTTGAACAATCAATGGTACCGTTTAAGGTCACATCCTCTCCCGGATACCATAGACGATTGTCTGCGCTTACCTTTACTTCCTTTACTTCCTTTGTCTTTGTGTGTACCAAAGTCAACGTGGTACTGAATTTTCGATAGGAAGGGGCAAATCCCTGGTTTGAAATATCAATCTTATACGTCGCCTTCTGCCCGGAAAAGCTAAGGCCGGACACATCGGAGTCTTCTAATACATATCGATACCCCAGCTTCTTTGAAATGTATTTGAAGCCGTTTTCTCCATCGATTTCCGATGACTTCCACTTGTTAATCACTGCTTCGTCATATTCAATGTTTAAATAGGATACTCGCATTTCAGACAAACTCGTTACGGCATTTTCCAAATCGTTGTACTCATTGTCATTAATAACCTCTCCACCATTTGGCACAAAGAGGCATAGCTTATTCTGGAAGGAGATTTCTTCCTGTCTGTTTCCTTTTCCCATGTAGTTTGTAATCTCCGAGAAGGAAGCCTCTTCATCATAGGTACCCACATCTGTAATGGAACCAAGCATTCCATCATTGAATAAAGACAGTCGACTATTTAATTTTCCAGTATAGGCCTCATCTTCCGTAATGGGTTTTAAGGAAGAAAGCATCTCTCTCCATATCTCCGGTGTTCGAACTGCCAGAAAAATAGAAGAGTCGATTTCATGATTCCAAACACTAAGAAGCGTCAGGAAATCCGTTCGGTTGCAAAGGGCTGTTCCGTGCATCTCACCCCAGTTTCCTACAAACAGCCCCTGGCAAAGATACACACTATCCTTGTATTTATTTACATAAGGTGCCACCTGTTTCATATGACTGCAAACTTCTTCCACCGTCGAAGGCTCGGTTGCCTGTGCATTTCCCTCCAAATCATAAACGAATCGAAGAATCAGTTTTGCATCTGAACATCTCCACACCTCAAGGATGGAATCTAACTCCTGCAGTGCTTCTTCTGAAATCTCTGTGTCCTTGAAATTTTTTAAATCAATTTCTAAAAGCGCAAGAGAACAATCCTCTTCTAAATCCTTTTTATCTTTTTCAACACTTTCCGGTGCAGGAATTCCTGTTAGTGTATAGGCAAACACCTGATACCATCCGCAGTAAGGATTTTGAATCACTTCTGTACTCTCAGAAAGCGTTGTCGCCGAGTATGTTACCCTTCGTAACTTCGGGTAAATGGTATAAAAAAAAACGCAAAAAAGCAGTATGAGAATTCCTATAATTCCCACTACCGCCTTTTTATTTATCCTCTTTTTTCTTTCATCGGAATGTTTTTCCATCTTCTACTTTTCCCACAATTTACTAAATGGTATTTTATCTAACTTGCGAAATCCACTGTTGGCAAAGTGAACCGGCGTCCTATCAAAACTCCGCACCAATGACAGTTCACTATCTTTTAAACCGGAGATATCTTTTCCTAAATCAATGACATATTCCTGTATTTTTGAAGACAAAAGCTCCGTCCCCATAAAGCTAGTCTTATAGGTGTTGCCGGCCATGTCCACAGATAGGGTCAAATCATAGGTGCAGATTCCTCCACCGACATTTAGGATTTCAATTTTTAAATAGGTGTGATGACCTGAGTTTGAGGCGTTTATGCCGGTGATTAAAAACCGATACCCAAGTCTTCGATTCACCTCTTCTAAAACTCCTGCCTTTTCCCACTGGGCTATGGCATTTTTATCATACTGAGAGTTCAAATAGGTCAGATGATATGCTTCGATTTCCTGGCGAATCCTTTCATCCCCGTATAGAACTTCTCCTCCAACAGGGCATTTTCGATCTGCCACAAACATATCAAGTTCTTCCTGTTTTCTTCCCTCGGAAAAGGTTCCCATATCTGTATCAGAACCATAGATAGCATCATCAAAGAGAGTTAAATACTCATCCTTTCCTCTGGAATTTTCAATCAGAGCCAGATACCTTACGGTACGAAGTGCCAAATAAACCCTTTTTCCAAAGCAACTTCGAAATTCATCATAGAGTTTTAATACACTTAAGTCTGTAATAAATCGAGAAGAATGCATTTCTCCCCAGGCTCCCACAAACAGTCCCTGATAGAGTAAGATTTCCTTTTCAAAAGGCTTTACTACTTCAGACACCTGCTTCATATGTACAAAAATCTGCTTTAGGGATAAGGGTTCTTTTTCAAAGGCCTTTCCCTCAAAATCATAAGCAAACCGCAAAATCATATCCTTTTTATTTGCATGAAAGAAATCTAAGATCTGTTCCAGATGGAAGATTCCTTCGTGAGAAATAGGTCCGTCACGAAACGCGCTCAGCTGAATCTCTAACAGGCATAATCGTTCCTCTTCCACTATCACCGTTGAGAGTAAAAACTCATCTACTTCTTCACTTAAATCAAAAAGAAAAGGACGATACCAACCCATTCCAGGATTTAAAACCGGGTATTTGGATTCCTTAAATTTCTGTCGTGTAATTTCCTCTTTTTTTCTCCCAAATAACATCTTCTTCCCCAATTCCTTCGTCTATCTTTAACCACTTATAGCGAACAATAATCCCAAACATGGAAAGGGCCATCCAACACATATAT
Source organism: Lachnospiraceae bacterium (assembly GCA_024692825.1). Lineage (GTDB taxonomy): Bacteria > Bacillota > Clostridia > Lachnospirales > Lachnospiraceae > JAILEN01. The sequence continues at coordinate 2,738 of JAILMB010000157.1, forward strand.
ACAAACGGCTTTAGCCCCGAATGCATTCCTTTTCCACTGACCCGATTGTGCATATTTGCCGGGATTTCTTTAACATTAAATTTTAAAAGTAACATCTGCAAAATCATATTGGCATCAGGATATCGATGATCAAAGTTTCCATACTTTGAATAGTATAAAAACGCCGGGAAACGAAATCCCTGTAAGCCGGAAGTAGGATCTGTGATTTTCTTTCCTGTAAGCCGTTTTATCTCCCTGCAAAACAATCCAATGGCAAACTTTTTTAAGCCGGAGGTATGGTAGGTACCGGATTCACTTAAGTATCTTGACCCAATGACAATATCAGGATATCTTCCACTTTCATCCTTTGTCTTTAAGGTCTCTAAAATCTTTGGAATGTTACTTACGTCGTGCTGTCCATCTGCATCGATTTGTACCACAAACTTGTAGCCTTTTCGAACTGCGTACTTATACCCTAACTGAACTGCAGCTCCATAACCCAAATTAAACACATGGGTAACCAAAATACAGTTTTCTTTTTTTGCAATGTAGTTGGTATTATCCTTTGAAGCATCATTCATTACTAAAATATCTGCGTACTCAGAAACGTGGATATTTGATAATTCATTTAATACTTGTGCTATGGTTTGTTCTTCGTTGTAAGCCGGTATAATAATCAGTACATCTTTTTCCATCTCACTACTAATCCTTATATGATTTCTCACTACTAATTTTTATGTTATATATCCTCAAACAGTTTTTTCAACTCTTCTAAATGATGATCGTCTTTCTCGTTTCGATTCATCTCACTCATCTGCTGGCGCAGTGCTTCGTTATCAGAAAGATATAAAATCTTTTCTGCAATAGACTCCTTTGTCAATTCGCACAGTAATCCATTTTTACCGTCTTCGATTTGTTCCCGGTTTCCACTTACATTAGAAACAATAAGGGGACACCCCAATGCCTTTGCTTCTCGAATGGAAATACTCTTTCCCTCAAAGCGTGTTGCCTGTATGTAAATATCACAGTCTGCATAACATGGATATGGGTTTTTTCGATGACCTAAAAGGATGAATTCATTTTCCAAATCTTCATCTTTTATCTTCTTTTGAAGTTCCTCTTTTAACGGGCCATCTCCCACTACATACCACTTAATGTCGCCTCGTTTTTCCTTCACAAGCTTCATAGCATCAATGGCAACGTCATAGGCTTTTTGCTGATGCAATCGTCCCACTGTCAAAAGGCAAAAGCTATTCTTATCAAATTCAGAAGAAGACTCTTCCTTACTTTTCTTTTGAATATCTTCCACAGAAATAATATTTTCAATGACAGAAGTTTTTTCTTTACACTCAGGATGCAGGGTTAAAAATGCATCTTTTACCTCGTGAGAAACCCCATAAATATGATCTATCTTATCATAGGAATCCCCGTCCAACTCTCTTGTATATCCTGCCTCATTTACATCTACATGAACCCAGGCCACCTTCTTTTTCGCCAATACGTAATCTGCCACATAATAGGTAGAAGCGCCCTCTAAATAAGCAATGGCCAAATCAAATTCCATAGGGAATCGCTTTCCCCCATCAGCCACGGTTCTCCACAACAGTTTGTCAAGCTGCACTCGGTCCTGCTGCTTCATCCTCTTATAATTTCTTACAATCGAACCAATCTGCCGAAGGCCTGATCCATGTCGTAATCCACAGGTCAAAACCTCTTTTACAAGCTCCCTCTCTCCTGCTTTTCCATGTAAGGATTTGGGAGAAATATGATGATTCAAAATCTGAACATAACCTGGAACTTCATCAACTAATTCCCCCTGGTTTAGCATGACGTACAAATACACGTCGTACTGATTTTTATCAATGTAGGATAGTAAGGTAATAAGCGCTCTTTCCGCTCCTGCCTGCCCTAAGGTATTAATGACAAACAGTATCTTTTTCTTCATAGCTTTTTTCCAACTTGTCTAGTCTTTGTAGTATCATTTCATTTTCCTGATTGAGTAAAGAAACCTGCATGGCAAGTTCCTGATTTTTCTTTTTTAATACAGAAGTCAGGGCACTTACAAAAAATAAAAGCAGAGCCAAAATTGATAAGCATAAGGTCAGGATAAAACTAACCTTTACATCTACTAAAAGAATTCCACCCCTCCAAACAGGAAGTGCGCCAAGCAGGATTTCTATAACAGAAACCACCACCCAGCCTAAGGCCAAATCTTCATAAATTTTCTTTTTTACATAAAAGCTTATATCTAATAGAAACAGAATGATTCCCGTAACAATAAATACACAGCGAATGAAGCCTACGCTAATCATTTTTCTACCTTTCTCACATACACTAAGCCACTTGGCTTTTTCCCTTTTCGATATGGTTTAATATTTCCTTCGCAGAAAATATGCTTATCGATATTTCGTTCCACCCATCTAAGTCTATAATAGCATATTATCCAGCCTACTGCAGACCCGGCTAACAGCCCCGCTCCATACCAGATTACATTCCAATGGATGGCAAAAGAAGACACTAAAATATCAATTCCTAAAAATGCTCCTGAGGCCATAATGGCACCAATCAAATCATTGTAATAATACAAGAACACAATGCCACCATACATAATAAACATAACAAAATATCCCACTGCCAAACATGGATAGATCTGCATCACTAATCCGGAAATTCCAAACTGGGGCAGTATTACGATAAAGAGCAAAAATAAAATAACTGAAATAATAAACTGCACTCGAACCAGGCCTAAAAGTTCTACAGAAATCTGTCGAAACATTCGATTCTTTGCTGCTTCAATATCGTCCAAACGTCCACCGATCAGCTTTTCTACATACTGGCGATATCTGCTGCTAAATCTTCTTTCTACCGCTGTAATAAAAATAACGGAAGCTGACATATTGGTTAACAATCCTAAAAAGGAAGCCATGTCATAAGGCTCGGCACAAACAAACGTATCCTTTACCACTACCTGTAAATCAGTGGTCCAAAAGATAAAGTTGTGAATATACAATCCAAAGATATAAAGGGTATTTGAAACGATTAAGCTCCAATAGGTTTTAAAATGGCCTAC
>JAILMB010000019.1 GCA_024692825.1 Lachnospiraceae bacterium
TAGAGGACATGTGATTGCAATGGATTTCCCAAACAAAGGATTTGTGGAAGTTCGCCCGGAAGATAATGAAGGAATAACGGAGCCTGAGAAGCTTCGTGTAAACAATGCAATCCTTGGACAGGTAGTGGAGTGTTCCGTAAAAAAAGCGAGAAAGAATAAGGCAGAGGGAAGATTACTTTCTGTAATATCTCCTTCTTTGTTAGAAAAGAAAGAGGATTACTGTCCTCATTTCGGTGAATGTGGAGGATGTCTTTATCAAAAGATTCCTTATGATGAACAAACCGCATTAAAAGCAGAGCAAATAAGACGTTTACTTGAACCTGTAATTGGAGAAGAGTTTACAAACCTCTTTGAAGGTGTTATTGCAAGTCCAAAAGAGGAGTACTATCGAAACAAGATGGAGTTCTCCTTTGGAGATGCATATCAAAATGGTCCTCTTGCATTGGGCATGCATAAAAGAGGCAGCTTCTATGACATTGTTAATGTAGAGGGCTGTCGTATTTGTGCCGAGGATATGAGCGAAGTACTTCGCATAACGTTGGCTTATTTTGAAAAAGAAAATATCAGCTATTATCACAGAATGCGCCACAATGGATATTTGCGTCATTTACTGGTTCGTCAGGCAGAGGCCACAGGAGAAATTCTAATTGATTTGGTTACTTCTGGAGAAGCTCCTTCCTATCTTGGAACGGATATCAATGGAAATCAGGGAGAAAATGCGGATTTGTCACTTGGTTTAATGACCATAGAAAAATCGGAAGAGGAACTCTTAGAAGGCTGGAAAAATGCTCTTTTAGAAGGAAGCTACAAAGGAAAAATCACAGGTATTTTACATACAAAAAATACCAGAGAGGCTGATGTAGTAGAAGATCATGGTACTGACATTTTATTTGGAGCAGATTATTTCGACGAGATTCTGTTGGGATTGAAGTTTCATATTACGCCATTTTCATTTTTCCAGACCAATTCTCTTGGAGCAGAAGTGCTTTATATGAAGGCAAGAGATTATATTAAGAGTACCTTTACGGGGGGAGCCTGTGTTTATGATTTGTATTCTGGTACAGGCACGATTGCTCAGATTATGGCTGATGCAGCAGATAAGGTCATTGGTGTAGAAATCGTAGAAGAAGCGGTGGAAGCAGCAAAGGAAAATGCCAAAGAGAATGGTCTTACCAATTGTGAATTTATAGCAGGAGATGTCTTAAAGGTTCTAGACGATATTGAAGAGACGCCTGATTTTATTATCTTGGATCCTCCAAGAGATGGGGTGAATCCAAAGGCTTTAAAAAAGATTTTAAATTATGGAGTAAATTCCATGATTTATATTTCTTGTAAACCTACATCCTTAGCCAGAGATTTACCAACATTTTTTGAAGCTGGTTATGAGGTGAAAAAAATATCTGCTGTGGATATGTTCCCTTCTACTGCTAATTGTGAGGTCGTTTGCTTACTTACGAAATCGTAAAAAATATATTATTGTGAAATATGAGAGAGTAGTTTTATTAAACTACTCTTTTTTGTGTATTATGACAGTTTTTTGCCTAAAATTTTGACATTGTATCAATGGAATGAAAATCCTCCTGTGATAGAATAAAGTCGTTTGGAGTCTATCTTGAGGAGGTATTTAAAATGAGAATGAGGGACTGGAAAATTGGGACAAAATTGTTACTTATGGTGTTGCCTTTGGCAGTGGTTTTACTATCGACTGTATTTTACACATCTTATAACCAGATGCAGGTATTTGAGAAGGCAAGATCAAATTACTATGAGCAGATTAATTCTTTAAATGTTGCGCTTTTAGAGACTGATCGAGACATGTATCAGGCTCAGCTGGCTGAGACCAGATACTATTACCAGAAAAATGAATCCAGTAAGGAAATTTTAAAGGGGTATCTTGATTCCTACGAAGAAAACTATCAGGAAGCAGAAGAAGGAATCGAAAAAATCAGAACCCTATTTGAACATTCTGATGATTACCTGTACACACAGTTGATATTAGAAGGTCAGAATAAGAATAACAAAGAACTATTGGAGCAATTCCAGTTGTCTTTGTCAAAATGGCAGACGTCTTATTATCCTGTAACAAACGCAGGAAATTATTCATCACAGTTTGCTGAGTTCCAGACAGCAAGAGACTATCTTTCAGTAATGGAACAGAGTTTAACAGAATATGCAAGCTTTGTAGATTCTTCTTTGAGAAAGCAGATTATTACAAATATTATTGTTGTTAGTTCGGCAATCTTTGTTATCTTTATTGGAGTATGTATTTTTGCCGCAATGGTAGCCCGTTATATTCGAAAGACTACAAAGATCGTAACAGATAACGTAAATAGTTTATCTCAGAGAGATTTATCTAAGAATGTAAATCTGGTTAATTCCAAAGATGAACTTGGAATGTTATCGAAATCTGCAGGAGAATTACACGATAGTCTCTACGAGATTATTTCCCAGATCAATGGTTCATCAAATTGCGTTGCAGAGTCAGCAGGAGAAATCAGAAACCATGCTTCCGACGCAGATGGACAGATGCATTCCATTGGAATTGCTATTGATGAAATGGCAGCAACAGCAACTCAGCAGGCTATGGATATTACAGATATTTCCAATAGCATGAATGAAATGGGTGGCGTAATGGAACAGTCTGCCGATGCAAACAATAATCTTTCCAATGCATCAAAAGCCATCGATGAAGTAACTGGTGAAGGTATGCAGGTGGTAGAGGATTTAACAAGAGCTACGAATAAATCTATGGAAGCTTTCAATAAGATCTTTGAATTAATGGATGGAATTTCAAAGTCATCCAAAGAAATCGGACAGGCTTCCAGCTTGATTTCAGATATTGCGAGTCAGACAAATTTACTTTCACTAAATGCATCTATTGAAGCAGCCAGAGCTGGAGATGCAGGAAAGGGATTTGCAGTTGTTGCTGATGAAATCCGTTCTCTAGCAGAACAGTCTGCAAACTCAGCTACCACCATTAATGAGATGCTAGATCAGCTTCATAAGGCTACAGAATTGACAAATGAACAAAGCACAGTTGTAAAAGAATGTGTTCAGGAACAGAGTGAAAGTGTGGCTACTACAAAGGATAAATTCCAAGATATTGTTTCTTCTATTGATACTGTAAATGAGCAGATTAAAACCATTAATGACATTAACCAGCAGATGGATGCGGGATTTGCAAAGATTCATGATCTGGTTACAAACCTTTCAGCTTCAGCTCAGCAAAACGCTGCTTCATCTGAAGAAATTTCAGCTACAACATCTACGGTACGTGAAGTCATCGATACGGTTAACCGCAAGTCAGAAGATGTAAATGTGGCAGCCGAAGGTCTGGTAGAAATCGTTCAGCAGTTTAAGTTGAATGCAGAGGAACTTACTGCAGAGTCTTCTTTTGTAGAAAATTCTAATTTAGATGATGGAAAGTCAGATTTGGGCGATGTGCAAAATGATACTCACATGGAAGAAAGCAATCGATTGCTTGAAAATGGGGAATCAAAAGATGAGTTGGATTCCATTGCATAAACAGAATTCGTTTTAGAATACATAAAAATTAGCCAGCGGAGGAGGATACTTCCGTTGGCTTTTTTATGTATAGCAAATATTTATTGATGGATGAAAAATATTTTAAATTTTGTGCGAAATGCCACTTGAAGAGTGTGGGAAAAAGTTATACGATACGCGGTGATTAAAGGAGTATATTTATGGCAAAAAGTATGACATCGGGAAATCCAATGAAATTAATTTTTAATTTCTCTCTTCCCTTATTATTCGGAAATTTATTTCAACAATTATACAATATTATCGACGCAGCAATCGTAGGAAAAGTATTAGGAAGTAACGCCCTTGCAGCAGTTGGGGCATCTTCAAGTGTGCAGTTTTTAGTCCTTGGATTTTGCATTGGAATCTGCGCAGGATTTGGTGTGCCGGTGGCGCAGAGATTCGGGGCAGAAAGCTTTGACAGTTTAAAAAACTTCGTTTACAACGGGGCATTGATTACAGGCATTCTTGGTGTCTTTCTGACCATTTTAACAGCTATTTTATGCCCGGCAATTCTTAGAATCATGTCCACTCCGGATGCGATTTATCAGGATGCATACAACTACTTATTGATCATTTTCTTAGGAATTCCATGCACCTTACTTTATAACTATCTGGCAGGAATTTTACGTGCTATAGGAGACTCGAAAACACCGTTTTATTTTCTGGTATTTTCAGCATGCTTAAATATCGTACTTGATTTATTTTGTATTGTTGTTTTGAAATGGGGATGTGCAGGGGCAGCCATTGCAACCGTAACATCTCAGGGAATCAGCGGACTTTTATGTCTGTTTTATATTATAAAAAAAGTAGAAGTGCTTCACATGGCAAAGAAAAATCGTCATTTGAGCCGTCGTAGAATTCTTCAACTTTTATATATGGGACTTCCTATGGGACTACAGTTTTCTATTACTGCCATCGGAAGTATGATGATTCAGTCTTCCAACAATGGACTGGGTACGGTTTATGTTTCTGCCTTCACAGCAGGTATGAGAATTAAACAGTTTGCAATGTGTCCATTTGACGCTATTGCCACAGCAGTTTCTACCTTTGCAGGACAAAACTTTGGGGCCGGCAAGGCAGATCGAATCAAAAAGGGTATCAAGGACGGTGTTTTAATGGGAGTGGTTTACGGTGCTCTTATGGGAATCATACTGTTATTCTTTGGAAAGACTTTTACCCTTTTATTTATCGCAAAAGAAGAGACGGAAATCATTCTTGCAGCAGGACAGTATATCGGAGCTTATGGAATCTTTTTCTGGATGCTTGGTGTGTTAAATACCACACGAATGAGTACCCAGGGACTTGGCTATTCCAACCTTGCCATTATTTGTGGAATTTTAGAATTATTTGCAAGAGCACTATTAAGTTTATTCGCCGTACCAAAATTTGGATTCTGGGGAATTTGCGCTGCAGATCCGGCAGCCTGGATTGTAGCAAGTGTCTATGCAACAGCAATCTGTATTTATGCAGTAAAACAGTGTGAGAAAAAGATAGAACGAAGAGAGAACTAATATGGGATTTTTAGAAAATCAAAACCCCTATGAAATTACATATGATGAATACCAGGGAATCGACAATGGAATGTTTGTAGATATTCGCTCAAAAGATGAGATTGAATACGGACCGATTTCCAACACTATTTGGATTCCAAAGACGGATATTTTATCTCATATAGATGAGATGAAATATAAAAAAGTGGTACTCTTTGATCAAAATGGAGATGAGGGTTTAGAGGTAGCAAAAGACCTTCAGGAAAAAGGCATTGATGCCAGAGCCTTTCGTGGCGGTTATGTGGAATGGGTCTTAAACGAGATGGAAAAGACTACCATTACCACGGCAGATATCGAGCAAAGTATTCGAAAGACCTACCATAAGAAGCTTTTTACCCCTTTTGCAAAGGCCATTAATCAGTATGAGCTATTAGAGCCGGGAGATAAGGTGGCAGTGTGCATTTCCGGTGGAAAAGATTCCATGCTTATGGCAAAGCTTTTCCAGGAGTTGAAGCGTCACAGAAAATTTGAATTTGAACTGGTCTTTTTAGTAATGGATCCGGGATATTCTAGGGCCAATCGAAAAGTTATTGAGGAAAATGCCGCCCTAATGGGAATCCCAATTACGGTATTTGAGTCGGAGATTTTTGACGCTGTGGATACCATAGAAAAGAATCCCTGCTATATTTGCGCCCGTATGAGAAGAGGGTATCTTTACTCAAAGGCAAAGGAACTTGGCTGTAATAAAATTGCCCTTGGCCATCACTATGATGATGTCATTGAAACGATATTAATGGGAATGCTCTACGGCGCTCAGATTCAGACTATGATGCCAAAACTCCACAGCACAAATTTTGAAGGCATGGAACTGATTCGCCCGTTGTATTTAATTCGAGAAGATGATATTAAACGTTGGAGAGATGCAAATCATTTGCATTTTATTCAGTGTGCCTGCCATTTTACCGAGTCCTGTACCTCTAGTGATGAGGATGGTAACAGTGTTTCTAAACGTTTGGAAATCAAGCATTTGATTGAAGATTTAAAAAAGGTAAATCCTTTTGTGGAAGGAAATAT
>JAILMB010000054.1 GCA_024692825.1 Lachnospiraceae bacterium
CATCGCAGGGTAGCCAAGTCTGGAAGGGATAACCGCTGAAGGCATCTAAGCGGGAAGCCCCCCTCAAGATGAGATATCCCGTCCTATAAGGACATAAGATCCCTTGAAGACTACAAGGTTGATAGGTCAGAGGTGTAAGCATGGTAACATGTTAAGCTGACTGTCACTAATCGATCGAAGGCTTTTTTCAAGAGAGTAATTCAAGCGAGTTCCCGGAACTCAAGTCAATATGAAGTTTTGAAGGTACATGCAATTACCGTGAAATTTCAAAATTTCACGGTTTACTTATATCTATAAGTCAATTATAATTAAATAGGTTGTGCTATAGGGGTATAGTTCAGTTGGTAGAACGTTGGTCTCCAAAACCAAATGTCGAGGGTTCGAGTCCTTCTGCCCCTGTTCGAAAGAATCAGTATATTCAAGTGAGTATACTGATTTTTTTCATTTAGGAGGGATAATGAAAGAGGAAATGAAATATTTAGAAGCACTGTCAAAACAGTATCCATCAATTGCCAGCGCTTCAACAGAAATTATTAATTTAAATGCAATTTTAAGTTTACCAAAGGGTACTGAACACTTTATTACAGATGTTCATGGTGAATACGATCAGTTTTTGCATGTATTAAAAAACGGTTCAGGTGCTATTCGAAGAAAAATTGATGACGCATTTGGCCCAGCAATGAGAACGGATGAAAAGAAATCTTTGGCTGCTTTGATTTACTATCCAAAATTGAAGCTTGAAGAAGTGAAAAAAACGGAAACGGATATGAAGGAATGGTACCGTTCCACGATTTATCAGTTGATTTGTATTTGCAAAAAGGCATCCTCAAAATATACGAGATCCAAAGTACGTAAAGCAATTCCAAAAGATTTTGCTTACATTATTGAGGAACTAATGACTGGTCATCCGGATGAGGTGGATCAAGAAGCTTACTATAATGAAATTATTCATTCAGTAATTGAAACAAAGCAGGCAGAAGAACTTATCGTTGCTTTTGCTGATTTGATTCGTCGTTTGGTTATCGATCATTTACATGTGATTGGAGATATATTTGACCGTGGACCAAAGCCACATTTGATTATGGATGAACTTATGCGTTATCACTCTGTGGATATTCAATGGGGAAATCATGATATTGAATGGATGGGTGCCGCTTGCGGCTCGGAAGCCTTAATTGCAACTGTAATCCGAAATCAGGCTCGCTATGGTAATTTGGATATTTTAGAAGATGGCTATGGCATTAATTTAATTCCGCTGGTCCGTTTTGCCATGGAAACCTATAAAGACGACAACTGTGATTGTTTTGGTGTTCATTATAGAGACGATGATGTTACCCCAAATGACCGGGAGCTGGATGAAAAAATTCATAAAGCAATTTCCATTATTCAGTTTAAATTAGAAGGACAGGTGATTCTTCGAAATAAAAACTGTGGTATGGAAGATCGCCTTTTACTTTCAAAGATTGATACAAAGGATTGGAGTGTTACAGTGGATGGAAAGAAGTATCCCATGTTGGATCATAGTTTCCCTACCGTTGACTGGGAAAATCCATTTACTTTATCATCGGCGGAAGAAGAAGTGGTTACAAAACTAAAGGCAGCTTTTTTGAATTCCGAAAAATTACAGCGACACGTCAGCTTTTTATATACAAAGGGTAGTCTCTATAAAGTCTTTAATGGAAATCTTTTGTATCATGGTTGTATGCCATTGTGTGATGATGGGGCATTTAAAAAAGTCTCTATCTTTGGAAAAGAAGTATGGGGAAGAAATCTTTATGACTATATTGAAGAATATGCCAGAAAAGGTTTTTATGCTTTAGATGAATCAGAAAAAAGAAAAGGATTAGACACCTTGTATTTTATGTGGGCTCATCCTGATTCCCCTGTGTTTGGAAAACGAAAAATGGCAACCTTTGAACGCTATTTTATAAAAGAAAAAGAAACTCATGTAGAAGTAAAAAATCCATACTATCAACTGATTGATCAGGAGAGTATTGTAAATTCAATACTCGAAGAGTTTGGTTTAGATATTAAAAACGGTCATATTGTAAATGGTCATGTTCCTGTGGAGGCAAAAAAAGGAGAATCCCCTATTCGCTGTAATGGTAAACTGTTAATCATCGATGGTGGTTTTTCAAAAGCCTATCAACCTACCACCGGTATTGCTGGCTATACGTTGATGTTTAATTCCTATGGAATGATTCTTGCAGCTCATGAGCCTTTCGAATCTGTAGAAAAGGCTGTGCGAGAAGGCAGCGATATCCATTCTCAAACCCTTTTGGTTGAGCGTACTACCAAAAGAATTACAGTAGCAGATACGGATACCGGTCATAAAATGAAAGATATGGTTCTAGATTTATCTAAATTATTAGAAGCTTACAGAGATGGTAAAATTGTTTCGGAATAATTTTGTACAATGTATCGTAAATATTTGTTTTGAAAATTCGATGAAAATGTGAATTATTTGTGAAATGTAGTCGAATTTGCAAATAGAAGTTGGAAATGAAGGAAACTGACTGTTTCTGATTCGTTAATTTGCACAAAATAAAAATTATATAAACGTTTATCATCTATGAATTCTAGATAATATATGCAATAAAAATCGTATTATTTGCAATAGAAATGTATTTTTTAAGTAGTTATACCTCATTATTTATAGTTTGTGTAGCCTTTACAATTGTCAATGATTGAAATTGCACAATAAACTTGATTGACTTCTAAAGTTTCCCGTGGTTAAATATCAAAGGTTCAAAAAAGTAGTATAAATTAAAAACGTAAAAATAGAGGTATTAAAAATGAAAAAATTTAAAATTAAATTGATGAGTCCTAATGACGTAGAAGAGTTTGTAAAGATTGCATCTAATTTTGATTTTGATATTGACTTGGTTTCTGGTACTGTATATTTAGATGCTAAATCCCTACTTGGTGTTTTATCTATGGGAATTAAACGTGAATTAAACGTTGTTACTATGGCGGATGATCCGGAGTTTGCTTCAAAGATTGAAAAATTCTCCGTAGCATAATATTATCTTTATTCAAAAAGCTTTCAAAGGTTTTCCTTTGGAAGCTTTTTTCATGTCTAAAGATGGTTCTTTTGCTATAATATATAAGCTATGGAAAATTTGATGGAAGAAGTAATAACAGAAAAACCTATGTTACATATATCTGTGCGAAACCTGGTGGAGTTTGTACTTCGTAGTGGAGACATTGATGATCGTTCATCTGGGAAAAATCAGATTAGAGCTATGCAGGAAGGTACCAAGGTTCATAAACGGATTCAAAATAAAATGGGGACAAACTATCATCCTGAAGTGCCCCTTAAGTTTGTCATTTCCAATGAAGATTATGATTTAGGAATTGAAGGTCGGGCAGATGGGATTATGTATGAGGATGAATTGACAAAGGATTCTGTGGTTTGTGTTGATGAAATAAAGGGCGTTTACAGTGAAGTGGAAAATATGGAAGAACCGATTCTAGTTCACTTGGCTCAGGCAAAATGTTATGCCTATATTATTTCAGAACAGAACCATTTAGAGTCCATTGACGTCCAAATGACCTACTGTAATCTAGATACCTATGAGGTGAAACGATTTCGGGATAGCTACACATACAAGGAGTTGTCTTCCTGGTTTTACGATGTCATTTCTCTTTATCAAAGATGGGCAGATTTTACTTTTTATTTTCGAAATATTCGTCAAGCTTCCATTCATGAATTGAAGTTCCCCTTTGAATTTCGAGAGGGACAGATGGAGTTGGCACAAAATGTGTATCGTTCCATTCACAGAGGAAAGATTCTTTTTATTCAAGCACCTACTGGATCTGGTAAAACCATATCAACCATTTATCCCGCTGTGAAAGCAGTAGGAGAAGGAGATGGGGAACGAATCTTTTATCTGACGGCAAAAACCATTACCCGAACGGTAGCAAAGGATACGTTTCAACTTTTAGAAGATCATGGATATCGTGGAAAAACAGTGGTGATTACGGCAAAGGATAAAATGTGTCCTTTGGAAGAGAGAAAGTGTAATCCTGACGATTGCCCATATGCCAAGGGACATTTTGATCGAATTAATGATGCTGTATATGACATTTTGCAAAGGGATGACATCTTTGATTCAAAAGATATTCTAGACTGGGCAAAAGAAAGGCAGGTTTGTCCCTTTGAATTAAACCTGGATATTTCATCCTGGTGTGACAATATTATCTGTGATTATAACTATGTCTTTGATCCAAATGTTTACCTGAAACGTTTTTTTGCAGAGGGCAGTCGAAGTGAAGGGATCTTTTTGGTGGACGAGAGTCACAATCTGGTGGAACGTGGCAGGGAAATGTATTCGGAAACTTTGGTGAAAGAAGAGTTCCTTCATATAAAGAAGTATTTTAAAGTCTATCAGGGTGGAATTGTTAGAGCCTTGGATAAATGTAATCGCTTTCTATTAGAAAAGAAACGGATGATGGAGGGAGAGTATCTTCTATTAGAAGATATAGATGTTTTGATCCTTCATTTAATGAATCTGTGTAATGCCTTTGAACGTTTTTTTGAAAAACATATTGAATTAGAACACATGGACGAGATTCGAGAGTTTTATTTTACTGTTCGAAACTTTTTGAATCTTACAGATGGATTAGATGAGAGGTATCGACTGTATTGCGATTATAATGATGAAGGTGAATTTTGCCTTCACATGTTTTGCGTAGATCCTTCCTATTTATTACAACAGCGATTGGACCGTGGGAATGCCACTGTGTTTTTCTCGGCAACCTTACTTCCTATGAATTATTATAAAAATCTTTTGTGTAGAGAAGAGTTGCCATATGCTGTGTATGCAGAGAGCGTATTTGATGAATCAAAAAGAGGCCTATATATAGGAAGAGATGTTACCACAAGGTATAAGGCAAGATCAAAGGAGCAGTACAAAAACTATGCTCGCTACATCCGTGAAATAACGAAACAAAAAGAGGGTAATTATCTGGTGTTTTTCCCTTCTTATGCTTTTATGGAAGAAGTCTATGATATCTATGAAAGGACTTATGCAAAGAAGGAAGTTTTAATAAAGCAATCTTCAGGCATGACAGAAAATGAGAAGAGTGATTTTTTGAATCAGTTTTCGGAACAGGAAAATACCCTGATTGGATTTTGTGTACTTGGAGGTGTTTTCTCAGAAGGAATTGATTTAACAGGAAATCGATTGATTGGAACCATTATTATAGGAACAGGCCTTCCTGGAGTTGGAAATCGAAGAAAGATTATCTCTGACTATTTTGATGAAACGACAGGAAACGGATTTGTCTATGCCTATTTATATCCGGGAATGAATAAAGTGATGCAGGCGGCAGGTCGTGTGATTCGAACACAGGAAGATATTGGAATTGTGGCATTATTAGATGAACGGTTTTTATATACAGATTATAAATCCACTTTCCCAAAGGAGTGGAGTAACTATTCTGTGGAATCCATTGATTCCATTGGGGCGAGAGTGAAGGCCTTTTGGGAGGAAAAATAAATGCACAAAAAATTATTGGAATGAAATGTATTTTTTCATTTTTTCATAAAGTAATATATGGTATAATTCTTTGAGATTGTGCCACTATATAGTGTGTATTGATAGATTGTAAAGAGGAAAGGAAATCATATGAGTACTGTTAGAAGAGTCTATGTGGAGAAAAAGAAAGAGTTTGCGGTAGCAGCAAATTCACTTCGTCACGAAATTAAGCATCAGCTGGATGTGAAAGGAATTGAATCTGTTCGTGTTTTAGTTCGATACGATGTGGAGAATATTTCAGATGATATTTATAAGCAGGCAATTAAAACTGTTTTTTCAGAACCACCAGTAGATGATGTTTATGAAGAAAAGTTTGACTATGAAGGAAAGGTATTTTCAGTTGAGTTTTTACCAGGACAGTTTGACCAAAGAGCTGATTCTGCTGAACAGTGTATCAAGCTTCTAAAAGAAGATGAAGAACCTGTCATTCGATGTGCTACTACCTATGTAATTACCGGGGATGTTTCTGATGCTGAGATGGAAGTGATTAAGAAACATTGTATTAACCCTGTAGATTCCAGAGAAATCGGCTTGGATAAGCCAGAAACTCTTACTGATGTATTTGAAGAGCCTGAAGATGTTGAAATTCTTGATGGTTATCGCAATATGGAAGAGGGCGAGTTTAAAAAACTTTATGACTCTTTAGGACTTGCTATGACATTTAAAGATTTTCTTCATATTCAAAACTATTTTAAAAACGAAGAAAATCGTGACCCTTCTATGACTGAAATTCGTGTGTTAGATACATATTGGTCTGACCACTGTCGTCATACCACATTCTCTACAGAACTTACTCATGTTGATTTTGAAGATGGTGATTATCGTAAGGTTATGGAAGAAACCTATGGTGATTATCTTGATAACTTTAAAGTGTTATATAAGGATAGAAATGATAAATATGTCTGCTTAATGGATTTGGCACTTCTTGCTATGAAGAAGTTAAAGGCAGATGGAAAGTTAGAGGATCAGGAAAAATCTGATGAGATTAATGCTTGCTCAATTGTGGTTCCTGTTGAAGTTGATGGAGAAATCGAAGAGTGGCTTGTAAACTTTAAAAATGAAACTCATAACCATCCTACAGAAATCGAACCTTTCGGTGGCGCTGCTACCTGTCTTGGCGGTGCGATTCGAGATCCTTTGTCAGGACGTACTTATGTATATCAGGCAATGCGTGTTACCGGTGCAGCAGATCCTACTGTACCAAATAAAGATACAATGGAAGGTAAGCTTCCTCAGAAGAAGTTAGTTCGTGAAGCAGCTCATGGTTATTCTTCTTATGGTAACCAGATTGGTTTGGCTACTGGTTATGTAAAAGAAATCTATCATCCAAACTATGTGGCAAAACGTATGGAGATTGGTGCCGTTATGGCTGCAGCTCCTCGTCGTGCAGTACAGCGTTTGACTTCTGATCCGGGAGATAAGATTATTTTACTTGGTGGTAGAACCGGTCGTGATGGAATCGGTGGTGCTACCGGTTCTTCAAAGGCTCATAATACAGAGTCTACTGCTGTTTGCGGAGCTGAAGTACAAAAGGGTAATCCTCCTACAGAACGTAAACTTCAGAGATTATTTAGAAGAGAAGAAGTAAGCCATTTAATTAAGAAGTGTAATGACTTTGGTGCCGGTGGTGTTTCTGTTGCCATTGGTGAATTGGCAGATGGTCTTACAATTAATTTGGATAAGGTACCGAAAAAGTACGCTGGTTTAGATGGAACAGAACTTGCTATTTCCGAATCTCAGGAACGAATGGCAGTTGTTGTTGATCCAAAAGATGTGGATCAGTTTTTAGCCTATGCCGTAGAGGAAAACTTAGAGGCAGTGGAAGTAGCTACTGTTACAGAAGAGCCAAGATTAGTTCTTTCCTGGAGAGGAAAGGAAATCGTAAATCTTTCTCGTGCATTCTTAGATACCAATGGTGCTCACCAGGAGACAAATGTTGTAGTTGAGATTCCTAAGAAATCAGAGAACTACTTTAACCGTTATGCAATCGATGAAGTATCAAAAGCAGTTGAAGCAAAGGATGTAAAGGGTGCCTGGGAAAAAACTCTTGCAAACCTCAATGTTTGTTCACAGAAGGGCTTGGTTGAAATGTTCGATGGTTCCATCGGTGCATCTTCTGTATTTATGCCTTTTGGTGGAAAATACCAATTAACAGAAACTCAGGCAATGGTTGCAAAGCTTCCTGTATTAAAGGGTACTTCTGATACCGTTACTTTAATGAGTTATGGATTTGACCCATACCTTACAAGCTGGAGTCCATATCATGGTTCTATTTATGCAGTAACAGAATCTATGGCTCGTATTGTTGCTTGTGGTGGTGACTATAAAAAGATTCGTTTTTCATTCCAGGAGTACTTCCGTAGAATGAGCGAAGATCCAAAGCGTTGGAGTCAGCCTTTTGCAGCTCTTTTAGGCGCTTATGATGCCCAGATGAAATATGGTCTTCCTTCTATTGGAGGAAAAGACTCTATGTCAGGAACCTTCAATGATATTGATGTTCCTCCTACACTTGTTTCCTTTGCAGTTGATGTTGCAAAAGAACAGGATATTATTACACCTGAAATTAAAAAGGCTGGTCATGATTTTGCCTGGATGAGACTTCCTAGAGATTCTTATGATAAGCCGGATTATGCTCTTGTTATGAAGATGTTTGATACTGTTCATTCATTAATTCAGAAGAAGGCAATTTGCTCTGCTTATGTTGTAGATTCCTACGGTGTATGTGCAGCTTTATCTAAGATGGCATTTGGTAATAAGATTGGTGTTACCATTGATGCATCCGCTGTTACCATTGATGATTTATTTGAAAATTGTCTTGGAAGCTTTGTAGTAGAAGTATCAGATGATAGTTATGAAGTTGTTAAGAATGCGTTCTCTAAAGCAGGTCTTAGTGATTTCTTATTAAAAATTGGTACTTCAAATGACAAGGCAGAATTTATCTATGGTGATATGGTTCTTCCTATGGATGAAGCCATTGATTGTTGGAAGAATACATTGGAAAAAGTATTCCCTACAAGATCCACCGAGGATTATTCAAAGGTAAATACTTCTATCTATGAAGAAAAGAATCTTTATGTTTGCAAAAATAAAGTAGCACGTCCTAAGGTATTTATTCCTGTATTCCCAGGTACAAACTGTGAATACGATAGTGCGAGAGTATTTGAACTTGCAGGAGCAGACCCTATTGTTAAGGTATTTAAGAATCAGAATGCAGAAGATATTCGTGATTCTGTAGATACGTTTGTTTCTTCTATTGAGCAGGCTCAAATGATTATGTTCCCTGGCGGATTCTCTGCTGGTGATGAACCGGAAGGATCAGCAAAGTTTTTTGCTACAGCTTTCCGTAATGAAAAAATGAAAGAAGCAGTTACAAAGTTATTAAATGAAAGAGATGGATTAGCTCTTGGTATTTGTAACGGTTTCCAGGCGTTAATTAAATTAGGACTTGTTCCTTACGGAGAAATCCATACACAGGCTGTAGATTCACCTACACTTACTTACAATACCATTGGCCGTCATATTTCTAAGATGGCTCACACAAAGGTTGTTTCTAATAAGTCACCTTGGCTTCAGAGAGCAACTCTTGGTGGTATTTATGAAATTCCTGCATCTCATGGTGAAGGACGTTTCGTTGCCAATGACGAATGGTTGAAGAAGTTATTTGAAAATGGTCAGGTAGCTACTCAGTACGTAGATGAAGCTGGAGATCCTACTATGGATGAAGAATGGAACATCAATGGCTCTTATATGGCAGTAGAAGGTATCACTTCTCCTGATGGTAGAGTACTTGGTAAGATGTGCCACTCAGAACGTATTGGAAGAAGTGTTTCCATGAATATCTACGGTGAAAAAGATATGCATATCTTTGAATCTGGTGTGGATTACTTTAAGTAAAATTAAGATCATAAAAATACCCACTTGCATATATGTAAGTGGGTATGGTAATATATTCGAAGTTTTGAGCATTTTTAGGAAAAAGGAAGGATTGACTCGATGAAAGCATTTCTAATTTTAGAAGACGGAACCGTGTTCGAAGGCGAGAGCATTGGAGCACAAAAGGAGGTAATAAGCGAGATCGTATTTAACACCTCCATGACCGGTTATTTAGAGGTTTTAACAGATCCCTCATATGCCGGACAAGCGGTTTGTATGACATATCCTTTAATAGGAAATTATGGAATTACTCCAGATATGGAATCAACTCGTTCATGGGTAGATGGATATATTGTTCGTGAACTTTCTAGAATACCTTCAAACTTCCGTTGTGAAGGAACTATCCAGGACTTTTTATTAGAACAGGATGTTCCGGGAATCTGCGGAATTGACACAAGAGCACTTACAAAGATTTTGCGTGATAAGGGTACCATGAATGGTATGATTACCACCAATGAAAATTACAATTTGGACGAAATCCTTCCAAAATTAAAAGCATATAATACAGGAGATGTGGTAACAAAGGTTACCTGCAAAGAGAAAACCACATATCCTGGAAAAGGATATAAAGTTGCTGTCCTTGACTTAGGAGAGAAACAAAACATTACAAAATCTCTTTTAGAAAGAGGTTGTGAAGTTACAGTTTATCCTGCGCATACCAAAGCAGAAGAAATCTTAGGAGATCAGCCAGACGGAATTATGCTTTCTAACGGTCCTGGAGATCCAAAAGAATGTACGGATATCATTGCTGAAATTAAGAAGCTTTACGATAGCGAAGTTCCGATTTTTGCTATTTGCTTAGGTCATCAGTTAATGGCACTTGCTACAGGTGCAGATACCCATAAACTAAAATATGGTCATCGTGGTGGAAACCATCCGGTGAAAGATCTTGTTACCGGAAGAGTTTATATTACATCACAGAACCATGGTTATGTTGTAGACACTGATAATTTAGATGCAAAGATTGCAACTCCTGCCTTTATAAATGTAAACGATGGCACAAACGAGGGACTTGCTTATACTGGTAAAAATATTTTCACCGTTCAGTTCCATCCGGAAGCTTGTCCGGGACCTTTGGACAGTGGATACTTATTTGATAGATTTATGAACATGATGGGAGGAAAGAACAATGCCTAGAAATAAAGATATAAAGAAGGTTTTGGTTATTGGTTCCGGTCCTATCGTTATCGGACAGGCTGCAGAGTTTGACTACGCTGGAACTCAGGCTTGCCGTTCTTTGAAAGAAGAAGGAGTAGAGGTTGTACTTGTAAACTCTAACCCTGCAACGATTATGACAGATAAGGAAATTGCAGATGAGGTTTACATTGAGCCTTTAACAGTTGAAGTATTAAAACAGATTATTTTAAAGGAAAAACCTGACAGTGTGCTCCCTACCTTAGGTGGTCAGGCAGGACTTAACCTTGGCATGGAATTAGAAGAGTGCGGATTTTTAAAAGAGCAGGGAGTACGTTTGATTGGTACTACTGCAGAGACAATTTTCCGCGCAGAAGATCGTCAGGCCTTTAAGGATACAATGGAAAAAATCCACGAGCCTGTAGCTGCTTCTCAAGTAGTAAACTCAGTGGAAGACGGTGTGAAATTTACAAATACAATCGGTTATCCCGTTGTACTTCGTCCTGCCTTTACCTTAGGCGGTTCAGGTGGTGGAATCGCTCACGATGAAACAGAACTTCGTGAGATTCTTGAAAATGGTCTACGTTTGTCACGTGTACATGAAGTACTTGTGGAGCGTTGTATCGCAGGATGGAAAGAAATCGAATACGAAGTAATGCGAGATGCTGCAGGAAACTGTATCACAGTATGTAACATGGAAAACATTGATCCGGTTGGTGTACATACAGGTGATTCTATTGTAGTAGCACCTTCTCAGACATTAGGTGATAAAGAATACCAGATGCTCCGTAGTTCAGCTCTTAATATTATTTCTGAACTTGGTATCACCGGTGGATGTAACGTACAGTATGCCCTTCATCCAGAGAGCTTTGAATACTGTGTAATCGAAGTAAACCCTCGTGTTAGCCGTTCTTCTGCATTAGCCTCAAAGGCAACAGGTTATCCTATTGCCAAGGTAGCAGCAAAGATTGCTTTGGGTTATACCTTAGATGAAATCAAAAACGCTATTACTGGAAAGACCTATGCATCTTTTGAGCCAATGCTTGACTATTGTGTTGTTAAGATTCCACGTTTGCCTTTCGATAAATTCCTTACAGCAAAGCGTACCTTAACTACTCAGATGAAGGCTACTGGAGAAGTTATGAGTATTTGCAATAACTTTGAAGGAGCTCTGATGAAGGCAATTCGTTCCTTAGAGCAACACGTAGAGTCTTTGATGAGCTATGATTTTTCTGATCTATCTATGGAAGAGTTAGATGAAGAACTTCGCATCGTAGATGACCGAAGAATTTATCGTATTGCAGAAGCTTTGCGTCGCGGAGTTTCTTATGATCATATTCACGATATTTCTCAGATTGATATCTGGTTTATTGATAAGATTGCCATCCTGGTAGAGATGGAAGAGCGTTTGAAAAAAGAAGAGTTAACAGTGGAACTCCTTCGTGAAGCAAAACGCATTGAATTCCCGGATACTGTAATTTCACAGCTTACAGGAAAGAGCGTAGATGAAATCAAACAGATGCGTTATGACAATGGTATTGTGGCTTCTTATAAGATGGTAGATACCTGTGCTGCAGAGTTTCAAGCTGAAACACCATACTACTACTCTGTATATGGTGGAGAAAACGAAGCAGATGGACAGAGTCAGAAGAAAAAGGTCCTTGTATTAGGGTCTGGTCCAATCCGTATTGGACAGGGTATCGAATTTGATTTCTGTTCTGTTCATTGTACATGGGCATTCGCAAAAGAAGGCTATGAGACCATTATTGTAAACAACAACCCGGAAACTGTTTCTACAGATTTCGATATTGCTGATAAACTTTATTTTGAACCTTTAACAGCAGAAGATGTTGAAAACATTGTAAATATCGAAAAACCGGACGGAGCTGTTGTTCAGTTTGGTGGACAGACTGCTATTAAGTTGACACAGGATCTTATGAAGATGGGAGTTCCGATTTTAGGAACAGATGCAAAGGATGTTGATGCAGCAGAAGATAGAGAACTTTTTGATCAGATTTTAGAGCAGACAAAGATTCCTCGTGCTGCCGGTGGAACTGTATTTACTTCAGAAGAAGCAAAAGAAGTTGCAAATCGTTTGGGCTATCCAGTGCTTGTACGTCCTTCCTATGTACTTGGTGGACAGGGTATGCAAATTGCCTTTAACGATGATGAGATTGAGAAATTCATGGATATTATTAACCAGATTGCTCAGGATCATCCAATCTTGGTAGATAAGTATTTACAGGGAAAAGAAATCGAAGTAGACGCTGTTTGTGACGGCGAAGATATTTTGATCCCTGGTATTATGGAACATATTGAACGTACTGGTGTACATTCCGGAGATAGTATTTCTGTTTATCCAGCTCATACCATTGGAGAGGATATTAAGGAAAAGATTACGGATTACACACAGCGTCTTGCAAAGGCTCTTCATGTAAAGGGTATGATTAACATCCAGTTTATCGTTATGGATGGAGAAGTTTATGTTATTGAGGTAAATCCTCGTTCTTCTCGTACCGTACCATATATTTCAAAGGTAACCGGTATTCCGATTGTAGATTTGGCTACAAAGGTTATTATTGGTAAGACCATTAAAGAACTTGGATATAAGCCAGGATTACAACCGGAAGCAGAGTATGTGGCAATTAAGATGCCAGTATTCTCCTTTGAAAAATTACGTGGAGCAGAAATCTCTCTTGGACCAGAAATGAAATCAACTGGTGAGTGCTTGGGAATTGCAACTACCTTTAATGAAGCATTGTACAAAGCCTTCCTTGGAGCTGGAGTGGAACTGCCAAAGTATAAGCAGATGATTATGACGGTAAATGACAAGGATAAGCCGGAATCTGTTGATGTAGCAAAGCGATTTGCTGCCTTAGGATATAAAATTTATGCGACCAGATCTACTGCAAAATATTTGCAGGAGCATGGTGTAGATGCATTACGTGTAAATAAGATTTCCCAGGAATCACCAAACGTAATGGATTTGATTTTAGGTCATAAGATTGACATGGTAATCGATACACCTACAGAAGGTCATGGTGATAAGAACAGAGATGGTTTCTTAATTCGAAGAAATGCCATTGAAACCGGTGTATATTGTATCACTGCAATGGATACAGCAAACGCTTTAGCAACATCTTTAGAGTCTGCTTTAACGGACTTTACCCTAGTAGATATTGCAAAAGTAAAAAATGCTTAAAAAAAATAAAAAAAACTGTTGACTTGTATACGGTCATTTAGTATACTAATTTTCGGTCGCGAGTGAGCGACCAAATGGGATCTTAGCTCAGCTGGGAGAGCATCTGCCTTACAAGCAGAGGGTCACAGGTTCGAGCCCTGTAGGTCCCATTTTGGCGGAAGCCAAAATTTCATATGGCGAAGTAGCTCAGTTGGCTAGAGCACACGGTTCATACCCGTGGTGTCGAGAGTTCGAATCTCCCCTTCGCTACTGTTTTAAGAGAGGATTTACCTCTCTTATTTTTTTGCTATCGAAATCTGGTGAAAGTATTGAAATTAGGTTGAATAAACCTTAAAATATTGAGAGTTATAGATAGTTACAATGGAGATAGTTTATGAGAATAGGAAATGGATATGATGTTCATCGCCTTGTGGAGGGAAGAGACCTTATTGTAGGCGGTGTAAAAATAGAACACGAACTTGGCCTTTTAGGACATTCTGATGCAGATGTTTTATTACATGCTATTTCAGATGCCCTTTTAGGTGCTGCAGCCCTTGGGGATATTGGAAAACATTTTCCTGATACAGATGAACGATACAAAGGGATTTCATCTATGGTGCTCTTAGAGGAGGTTCGAAAGAAGCTGTTAGAAAAAGGATATGTGGTTGGAAATGTGGATGCTACCATTATTGCCCAGCGTCCAAAGTTTCGACCTTATATTGATGAGATGCGAAAAAACGTTGCAACGGCACTTTTAGTATCAGAGGACGTTATAAATATCAAAGCCACAACAGAAGAAGGACTTGGATTTACCGGAGCAGAAGAGGGAATTGCTTCATCAGCTGTTTGTATCATTGAATCGATTTACGAGGGTAGTCAAAGAAGTATTGACTTGGATGAAAATCGAATGGTCTGTCCTGGCTGTCAGGGCTGTTCAAGACAAATTTAATACAAATAATGATGGAAGTAAGAAAGGTTTTATCAAATGAAAATTTTTAATACATTAACAAGATCAAAAGAAGAATTTGTTCCAATCGAGGAAGGAAAGGTTAGTATTTATGTTTGCGGACCTACCGTTTATAACTTGATTCATATTGGTAATGCAAGACCTATGATTGTTTTTGATACGGTTCGTCGCTATTTTGAATATAAGGGATATGAAGTAAACTACGTTTCAAATTTCACCGACGTAGATGACAAAATTATAAAGGCAGCCATTGAAGAAGGCGTGACTGCAGATGAAATTTCTAAGCGCTACATCGCTGAATGCAAAAAGGATATGGAGGCTTTAAATGTTCGCCCCGCTACAAAACATCCTTTGGCTACAGAAGAAATCGATGGCATGCTTCAGATGATTTCAACCTTAATCAATAAGGGAAATGCTTATCCTGTAAAAGATGGTACCGTGTATTTTAGAACAAGAAGTTTTAAGGAATACGGAAAATTATCCCATAAAAATATTGATGATTTAGAGGCTGGACACAGAAGCATAAAGGTATCGGGAGATTTAAAGGAAGATCCATTGGATTTTGTTCTTTGGAAACCGAAAAAAGAAGGAGAACCTTCATGGCAGTCTCCATGGTCAGACGGTCGACCAGGATGGCATATTGAATGTTCTGTTATGTCAAAGAAGTATTTAGGAGATCAAATCGATATTCATGCAGGCGGAGAGGATCTGGTATTCCCTCATCATGAAAATGAAATTGCACAGTCTGAATGTTGCAATGGCGTAGAATTTGCAAAATACTGGATGCATAATGGCTTCTTGAAAATCAATAACGAAAAGATGTCAAAGTCACTTGGTAACTTCTTTACAGTTCGTGATATCAGTGAAAAATATGATTTACAGGTACTTCGTTTCTTTATGCTTTCCGCTCATTACAGAAGTCCATTGAATTTCTCGGACGACTTAATGGAAGCTGCGAAAAATGGTTTGGATCGAATTGTAAATTGTGCGGAGCAGTTAAATTACTATGCTGAAAATGCAAAGACAGAGGATCTTACTTCCGAAGAAGAAACACTTCTTTCAGAGGCAAAAGAATTTGTGAAAAAATATGAAGCTGCTATGGATGATGACTTTAACACAGCAGATGCTATTTCCGCAATTTTTGAATTGGTTAAATTTGCAAACCAAAATACTTCTGATGACTCATCAAAAACATTTGTGCTTGAACTTAGAAAAGAACTTGTAATGCTTTCTGATGTATTGGGAATTATTCTTGAAAAAGAAAAAGAAGTACTAGACGAAGACATTGAAGCGCTAATCGCAGAACGTCAGGCTGCTCGTAAAGAAAAGAACTTCCAAAGAGCAGACGAAATTCGAGATGAACTTTTAAATATGGGTATTGTGTTAGAGGATACTAGAGAAGGTGTGAAATGGAAGAGAGCCTAAGCTTTCAGGATATAAAAGAATTATATGATCTAGAAGATGTGGATGTTCGAACATTTTCTCCACTGGCACTTGCCTATATTGGTGATAGCGTTTTTGATATTATTATTCGAACAAAGGTAGTGGCTAAGGGAAACGTCCCTGTTAGCAAAATGCATAAGGCTTGTTCCGATGTGGTACGAGCTTCTTCCCAGGCAGCAATTTTAGATGCGATTTCTGAAAACTTAACCGAAGAGGAAGAAGAAGTAGTCCGCAGAGGGCGAAATGCAAAGTCTAAGACGACAGCAAAGAATGCATCCATGATTGACTACCGAAATGCTACCGCCCTTGAAGCTTTGATTGGGTATTTGTACATTACCGGAAATACGAAGCGAATGCAGGAATTAGTAAAATTTGGTTTAGAAAAAACAGATAGGATTTAAATTATGAGAAATGAATCTTCAATAATTGAAGGAAGAAATGCAGTATTAGAGGCTCTTCGTTCTGATACGGTTATCGATAAGATTTTTGTTTTGGATGGAAGCAGTGATGGCCCTATTCGCTCCATTATAAGAGAAGCGAAAAAACAGAATCTTATGATTGACTTTGTGAAAAAAGAGCGATTGGATCAGATTTCAGAAACAGGAAAGCATCAAGGTGCCATTGCTTACATAGCAGCTTATGAATACGCAACAGTAGATGATATTCTTGAAGTGGCAAAGGAAAAGGGTGAAGATCCTTTTGTCTTTATCTTAGATGGAATTGAAGATCCTCATAACTTAGGTGCTATGATTCGTACTGCGAATTTAGCCGGTGCCCATGGTGTGATTATTCCAAATAGAAGAGCAGTTGGATTGACTGCCACAGTGGCAAAAGCATCTGCAGGCGCTATTAACTATACAAAGGTTGCGAAGGTAACAAATATTAATCAAACCATTGATGCTTTAAAAGAAGTTGGACTTTGGTTTGTTTGTGCCGATATGGGCGGTGAAGAAATGTATCGTCTAAACCTTAAAGGACC
>JAILMB010000116.1 GCA_024692825.1 Lachnospiraceae bacterium
AGAAAACGACCTTCGCGACATTCGAATTTCTTTTAATATCTGTACCTTTAAAAGAGAAAAAGAGGTGGAACATAACGTTCGCCAAATAATAGATGATATTTTAGAAAATCCTGCATCACCTCTCTATAAAAAAGCAGAGGTTTATGTTTCTGACAATGGACAGAGCCTGCCGCTGGACTTGTTTGGCAATCGTGAAGATGTTCATATTTTTCCAAATAAGAATGCAGGCGGAGCCGGTGGTTTTACAAGAACGATTATTGAATCGGTGTTAAAAAGGAAGGGAGAACCTTTTACACACTTTATTTTAATGGATGATGATATTCAGTTTGACAGTGAAGTGTTAGAACGTACCTATCATATTCTTCGCATGTTAAAGGATGAGTACAAGGATGCCAATCTCTGCGGTTCCATGCTGGAGCTGGAAGACCGTTATATGCAGTTTGAAGGTGGCGCTTACTGGGAAGGGGTCATGCTAAAATCCTATAACCATGAATGGGATTTGAGAGAACAAAAGGCAGTCGCTGCAAATGAAGCATATAATGAATTGAATTATGGTGGATGGTGGTACTGCTGTATTCCTACATCTGTAGTAAATGAAAAGAATTTACCTATCCCAATGTTTATTCACTATGATGATATTGAATATGGAAGACGTTTGTCACCAAATGGAATCATTATGATGAATGGTATTTGCGTATGGCATCCATATGGCGGAAATAAACAGCCAATCAGTATGAACTACTATGATGAACGAAATATCTTAATCGCCATGAGCGGGTATGATACCTATGCTACAAAGGCAAAGATGATTGACCATCTGGCGAGAATTATTACAAGAGATGTTATGCGTTATAAATACGAAGCAGCCAACACCTGCTTTATGGGTATGGAAGCCTTCTTTGATGGCCCGGAAGCGTTTATGAAAATTGATCCAATTGAAAAGCATAAAGAACTTGGAACTTTGAATTATAAATATTCCAATCCGGATGGGTATGACCTTTCGAAGATGCACGACAAAGAGTACGAAGACTATCCAAAATTCATCCCACAGATGGAAATCCTTTGCTGGCTTTTGCCTTCCTTCAAAAAACTTCGCATTGTAAGTGAAAAGGACATCGGATATGGATTTTTTGCAAAGCAGGTTTACCTCTACGACAGAAATCGAAAACAGGGATTTTTGACAGAGAGAAACTTTAAGAAAACAGTAGCTGCTTTAAAACGTTATTTTACACTTCGCAAACGGATTCAAAATGAATTTGACGATAAGATTGCGGAATGGAAGGAATATAAAGAGAAATTTACTTGTTTGGAATATTGGGAGAAGTATTTAGATCTTGAAGATTAGTGTAATTATTCCCGCTTATAATTGCGGGAAATACCTGGGAAAACAAATAGAATGCCTCTTGAATCAAAAGGTGGAGAAAGAGATTATTGTAGTGGATAATCACTCCACAGATGATACAAGAAAAGTAGCTGAATCCTACCAGGGAGTGAAGGTCGTTTCAGAAGAAACCCAGGGAGCATCTGCTGCAAGAAACAGGGGCTTAAGAGAGGCAACTGGAGAATTTATTGTGTTTGCAGATGGAGATGATGAAGTAGAAGAGACCTATTTATCTTCACTGTTACAGGCCTTTGAAGAAAGGGACTGTATGCTAGCTGTTTGCGGATATGACACCTACGTGGTAGAGAATGATGCAAAAGAGTTTATCAAAAAGAGCCCTGATGAAAAAACGTATTATCAGTGGGATTCCATGCTAAAGCGTTTGTTTCAAACGAAGTATTATGAAGGCTTTATCTGGAATAAGATGTTTCGAAGAAGTGTCATTGAGGAACATGGGGTATCCTTTGACGAGGATGTATTCTACAATGAGGACCGATTGTTTATCCTTCGATATTTATTAGCTTCCAAGGGAAGAGTTTCCTTTGCCAACACTCACGAGTATCACTATATGATTCGAAAAGATTCAGCTATGAATAATTTCCGACAAGGTCAGAGAGTTAGTGAAAAGGAAATTACGGAGTTTTTATCTTTTGAACGCATGAGACAGGCAGTGAAAAAATCAGGTCTTTCAGAGGTGTTATATCAGTTAGAAGAAGATATGATTCAAAGTGAACTTCGATGTTTTAAACGAATGATATCAAAGGAACATATTTTTCAGTATCGTAAAAGCCAGATGCGAAAATATGCCAGAAAAAGTCTTTTTATCACCTATGATATTCAGGGAGAATTTGAGGATGTATTACTTCATGTGTTCCGACGCTATGGTTTTTTAGGAATTAGTTATACCAGTAATCCTGGTCTGTTTAAGGATATAGGAATTTTATAAGATATGATTTCAGTAATATATTTTACAAACAATACAAAGGGAGAAGCAAAAGCACTTTCCAATCAAAGTATGAAAGATGTGGAAGTCTTTATGGTGGAACCTGAAGATATAGAAGGGCGAAATCGTGCCCTTAAGGAGGCCAAGGGCGAATTTATCACCTTTGTTTCCGGCAAAGACGAATTGGATGAGAATCATCTTGCTTACCTGATAGAGGGCATTGCGGGAGCTCATCTTTCTGTGAGTGGTTACAATATCACAGATGGTGGAGAAGTAGTCTATGAAACTCCGGAAGGTTCCAAACGACTTATGACCGGGGAAGAGATGCAATGCAGAGTCTACTATCAGTACCACTATCAGGGATATATACAGAATAAACTGTTTCGACGTCAGATTATCCAGTCAAAACATTTAAGCTTTGCTTTGGATTTAGAAGAAAACCAGGATTTCTTATTCTTGATGCAATATTTGCGCTATGCAAAACTTGTTCGTATGATGCCAGATCATACCTATCATTTTCGCCCATATCAGGGACTAAAACAGAAAACAAAATCGGAAGCGTTATCTAGAATATCAGAGACAGACGGATATTTGCGATGCTTAAAAGAATTGCAAAAACGCTCTGATGCAATGTGGCTTGGAGAACAGACTGCCGCGGGAAGCGCACTTTTAGCTTATGAGGCAATGGAAGAGGAAGCATTCAGAAAAAAGGATGAATTTTTATTTGCCAAAAATCCTATGAAAAAAATGGCAAAGAAGTGCCTGAAATTAGACTATGACATTGAGGATGATGAGGAGGAAGCATTGTTCTTAGGTTTATTGGAGTATTCCAAAACGGGAAGGGTAAATGTGAACTTGGATGAAGAAGTTAACTAACAAGAGCATATGGATGATGCCTGCGTGTATCTTTCTAGGAATAATCCTTTCCATTCTGCTGTTATTTGGTAAAGGAAATGCAGATGCAGGGTTTGCCTATGGAAAGGTATGTATTTACTTTATTGTGGCTTCTACTATCACATTTCTCGGAATGTGGATTTGCTACTATCGATATCATGCCGGTATTCATGTGCTGTATCTAATGGCTGTAATTGGACTAGGATCTGTTCTTTTGTTTGCGCAGCCAATTTATTCGGCTCCAGATGAAATGACACATTTTAGTAATGCCTATTCTACTTCGGATTACATGATGTTTCAGGATGTGGGAGAGGGATATGCTACAAGACGAATGTCAGAATGGCATCCGGTGTACTATGAATTAGAGATTACAAAAGATAATATGGAAGCCTTTGCCCGGGCATTTCAAGCAGAAGAGGATCATAGTTTGCTTACCTGGGTGGATAGTTATAAAACAAATGATTCTGGTTTTTTATATGTGATTGGCGGATTGGGAATTACATTAGGGAGACTGCTGGATTTAAATATGACAGCAATGGCTGTTTTAGGACAACTGTTAAATCTTATTTTTTTTGGCCTGGCTGTCAGCTATGCCATATATAGAATTCCCTACGGAAAACGAATCGTCGCTTGCGTGGGTTTGTTGCCAATGGTAGTGCAACAGGCGGCATCTTTTTCTTACGATGTAGAAATTATAGCGGCATCCATTGTGCTGCTTAGTTTGAGCTTATTCTTTGTAGATAACAAACCTAGGCTTATAGATATTGTGAGTTATCTGTTAGCGGCCTTTGTACTGCTCATTGCAAAGGGACATATCTATATCTTTTTGATTGTGTTTAGCCTTTGTCTATTCTGTAAAAAAGAATGGTTTGCGAAAAAATATAGAAGATATTGGATTCTTGCCGTTGTCCTATGTCTGATATTTATTGGACTTCGATGGGATGTTATTCTTGAGGCTATAAAGACTACTCCTCATATTCGTCGTTTAGATGCAGATGGATATTCACCTTATTATTATTTAACGCATTTGGGATATACCATTGGATTAGTCATGCGTACACTTCTTACCTATGGCAGAAGTTATGTGTTCCAAATGGTTGGAGGCGTATTTGGGTGGTATGATATCTTTTTACATACACCTATCATCTACTTGATTTTTCTTTGGCTGGTAGTTACTTCAGCAAAAAAGGAAGAGGAACCGAATATGGATATTCATAAAAGAGTTATAGGTGTGCTGTGCTGTTTTTGCTCTGCAGGATTGGCCCTGGCTGCTATGATGATTTATGAAACAGGACAGGCTGCTACCGTGATTGCAGGATTTCAGGGAAGGTATTTACTCCCGGTATTACTAGTCTTTATTTCCTGTGTGGGTATGTGGAGAAAACCTCTCTTAAAGAAGGATTGGAAAGAGGAACATTTCACGCTGGTTTCAGCGGGGTTGTTATATATAGCATTATTAGATTACCTATATCTAATACCATAAAAGGAGGATAAAATGAAATACGATTATTTAGTAGTTGGAGCAGGGTTGTTTGGAGCAGTATTTGCTTACGAAGCTAACAAAAGAGGAAAGAAAGTACTCGTGATTGATAAGAGAAATCATATTGCAGGTAATGTATATACAGAAAAAAGAAGCGATATTAATGTCCATGTATATGGTGCTCATATTTTCCATACAAATGAAAAATCTACATGGGAATATGTAAATCAGTTTGCTGAGTTTAATAATTATATTAACTCTCCAATCGCTCGTTACAAAGATGAACTTTATAATTTGCCATTTAACATGAATACCTTCTCTAAAATGTGGAATATTAAAACTCCAAAAGAGGCAAAGGAAAAAATCGCTGCTCAGATTGCAGAGCTTAATATTACAGAGCCAAAGAACTTAGAAGAACAGGCTCTTTCTTTAGCAGGCCGTGATGTATATGAGAAGCTGGTAAAGGGATATACAGAAAAACAGTGGGGAAGAAGCTGCAGTGAACTTCCTGCTTTTATTATCAAACGTTTACCTCTTCGTTTTACCTATGATAATAACTACTTCAATGCGCGTTATCAGGGAATCCCTATGGGAGGATATACACAAATCGTTGAAAAGATGTTAGAGGGAATTGACGTTCGCACCAATGAAGATTTCTTCGAACTGAAGAAAAATCACAAGCTCTCTGATGGAACAGAGGTGGAATACGACAAGATTTTATTTACCGGTCAGATTGACGAGTACTACGATTCTTGTTTTGGTCCTTTGGAATATCGTTCTGTTCGATTTGAGACAGAAGAACTTGATGAAGAAAACTATCAGGGAAATGCAGTTGTAAACTATACAGAAAGAGAAGTACCTTATACAAGAATTATTGAACATAAGCATTTTGAATTTGGAACACAGCCTACTACCATTATTTCAAGAGAGTATTCTTCTGAGTGGAAGCCAGGTGTTGAACCATATTACCCTGTAAACAATGAAAAGAATAATGCTCTTTATGAGAAGTATGCATCTCTTGCAGCAAAGGAAGAAAATGTTATTTTCGGAGGCCGTTTAGGACAGTACAAGTATTACGATATGGATAAGGTAATCGAGGCTGCACTTGATTGTGTAAAGGAGAATTTATAACAATTGGATATATTCGCCGATTTATGTTTTAATAAAGGGTGGCAGATTTATTCTGCATTACAATAAACAAGGAGCCAACCATGAGGGAAAAAATAGCTGTATTGATACCTTGTTATAACGAAAGCGTTACCATTGAAAAGGTGGTGAATGACTACAAGAAGGCCCTTCCTGAAGCCAGCATTTATGTGTATGACAATAATTCAAGTGACCATACCGATGAGATTGCAAGGGCAGCAGGAGCCATTGTACGTTATGAACCGAAACAAGGAAAAGGGAATGTCATTCGCAGTATGTTTCAACAGATTGATGCAGATTGCTATTTAATGATAGATGGTGATGACACCTATCCCGCTGAAAACGCCAGACAGATGTGTGACTACGTATTAAATCACGGCGTGGATATGGTAATTGGGGATCGCTTGTCCTCAACGTATTTTACTGAAAATAAACGCCCGTTTCACAATTTTGGAAATGTATTGGTTCGAAAGTTAATCAATGGATTATTCAAAAGTAATGTAAATGACATTATGACAGGTTACCGGGCATTTAGCCGAACCTTTGTAAAATCATTCCCCATTCTTTCAAAGGGGTTTGAAATAGAAACGGAAATGACCATTCACGCGCTGGATAAGAATTTTAACTTAAAAGAAATTCCGGTAACTTATCGGGATCGACCGGAGGGAAGTGAATCAAAACTAAACACCTTTAGTGACGGGTTTAAGGTACTTCACACCATTGCTACTTTATGTAGAGATTACAAGCCTATGTTTTTCTTTACCATATTGGCGTTGGTCTTTTTAGCAATTGGTTGTATTTTATTCTTCCCGATTTTTGCTGAATATTTAAAAACAGGATTGGTGTTAAGATTTCCAACGTTGTTTGTAGCATGTATGAGTTTTATTATTTCAATTTTACTCTATGTGTGTGGATTGATTCTAAGTGTAATTGCAAAAAAACATCGACAACTCTTTGAGTTGTATTTGTATCAAATGGATAGAAAGGAGCAATAAGCTATGAAAGGAATTATTTTAGCAGGAGGAAGTGGAACAAGATTATATCCTCTAACAAAAGCAATCTCAAAGCAGATTATGCCAATTTATGATAAGCCAATGATTTACTATCCTTTATCTACATTAATGTTGGCAGGAATTCGTGAGGTGTTAATTATTTCTACACCTAGAGATTTACCGGTATTTGAAGAATTACTGGGCGACGGAAGCCAGCTAGGTATGGATATTCAATATGCAGTACAGGAAGCTCCTAATGGATTAGCAGAAGCATTTATCATCGGAGAAGAGTTTATCGGAGATGATGCAGTTGCCTTGGTATTAGGTGACAACATCTTCTATGGACAGAGCTTTTCAAAGGTACTTCGCCAAACAGCAGAGCGTACAGAAAACAATGCGGGCGCAACCATCTTTGGTTACTATGTTCGTGATCCAAGAGAGTATGGTGTTGTAGAATTTGATGAAAACGGAACAGCTATTTCTATCGAAGAAAAGCCAGAGAATCCAAAGTCAAATTATGCGGTGCCTGGACTTTATTTCTATGATAACGATGTTGTAAAGATTGCAAAATCCATTACACCATCCGCTCGTGGAGAATTGGAAATTACAGCTGTAAACAATGCATACCTCGATCGTGGAGATTTACATGTAGAGACTTTAGGCCGTGGATTTGCATGGTTAGATACAGGAAATCATGACATGTTACTTTCCGCAGCAAACTTTGTTTCTACTTTCCAAAAGAGACAGGGACTTTATATTTCTTGTATTGAAGAAATCGCCTACAAGAGAGGATTTATTGATAAAGAACAGTTGCTGAAATTAGCAGAGCCTTTAATGAAGACAGATTATGGTAAATATTTGGTAGAAGTGGCAGAAGGTCTATAAGATGAATTTGATTCAGCGGGGATTGAGATTTTGCACCAACTTAGGAAAATTTGGTGTTGATAATATTATCAAAGGACAAAAAATTAAATTTGGATACCTAAGATATGCCTATAATCCCGTTGTGCAGTCCAAAGGTCAGACACGTCGCCTAAATCGCGGGATTCGAAGAAATAAACTTTCCTTTTTGATAGTATTGATAGGCGAAGATGATACAGAAACAAAAAAGTCTGTTGCAGCCCAACGCCTAGGCCCAGACCGCATTCTTTTAGCAGAGGATTTAATGACAGCAAATAAGGTCGTGGAGGGTGCAAAGGAAGATTATATTTTATTCCTTCCCATGGGCAATAGAATTGATGATGCTTATTTGGCGGCCGTTTCTTTAAAACTTCAGAATAAGCAGACAGGTCGTCCAAAACTAATCTATACGGATTCTAAAGACTTTGAAGGAAACTACTACTTTAAATCCAATTACGGACCAGATAGTTTGGATGCACAAAATTACATCGGAGAGATTTTTTTGGTAGAAACAAGTGCCTTTGAAAAGACAGATGGATTTCTTTATCCAGATGTAAAAAAGGGTATGTATGACTTTTTACTTCGTCTTACGAAAGAAGCAAAAGAGGACATTACAAAAGAGGGAGATATCCTTCATATTACATCCCCTTTGGATTGTTATGGCAAATTCGAATTAGAAGTTTCGCCCTATTCTTATGAAATAGAAAACCATCCAAAGGTATCCATATTGATTCCAAACAAGGATCAGGCAGATACCTTAAAGACTTGTATTGATTCTATTATTGAACGATCAAGTTATGACAATTATGAAATTGTGATTATAGAGAACAACAGTGTCGAAGAAAAAACATTTCAATATTATGACTCTATTTCTTCCGATGTGATTTCTGTAGTAAAGTGTGTGACTAAGTGGAATTATTCCTACATCAATAACTATGGATTAAAGTACATCAAAGGAGACTATGTTATTTTCTTAAATAACGACACTGAGGTGATTTCCGAGGATTGGATTGAACAGATGCTCTTCTTTGCAAAACGCAAAGATGTTGGAGCAGTAGGGATAAAACTGCTTTATCCTGATCATACCATTCAACATGGTGGAGTTATCCTTGGTATTCGTGGTATCGCAGGCCATGCTTTTTTAGGAGCGGATGAAACCGAAAAAGGCTATATGAATCGTCTGGTTACAGTATCAAATGTTTCAGCTGTAACGGCTGCCTGTATGATGGTGCCAGCAGAAGTATTAAAAAAAGTAAAGGGCTTTGATGAAGGCTTTGCAGTGGCATTTAATGATGTGGATTTATGTCTGCGAATTAAAAAGGCAGGCTATCGCATTGTGATGAACCCCTTTGCAAAACTGTATCACTACGAATCAAAGAGTAGAGGCTCTGATGAACAAAATCAGGAAAAATTAAAACGATTCAATGCAGAATGCGATCGATTTGGAACCATATGGTATGAACAACTTATGAATGTAGATCCATACTATAATCGAAACCTGACCATGGAAGCAGATGATTTTTCCTATGCAGATATATACAGAGGATGAGGTATTTTAAATGGATGCGTCAATCATAATCCCCGTTAAAAACGGTGGAGAAGTATTTGTAAATGTACTTGATAGGATTCAAGCTCAAAAAACCACATATGAATACGAATTGATTTGCGTGGATTCCGGGTCAACAGACAACAGTGTGGAAGTTGCAAAACAACATGGCGCAAAGGTGTATGAAATTTTACCGGAAGAATTTGGCCATGGGAAAACAAGAAACTATGGAGCTTCACTGGGAAGTGGAGAGTTTATTATCTTTTTAACCCAGGATGCAACTCCGGTGGACGAACACTGGCTAGAGTCCTTTCTTGATGCAATGAAGTTAGACGATAGAATCGCAGGGGGCTTTGGCAAGCACCTTCCTTATCCAGATTGTAATCCGGCAGATCGGCAAATGCTCTACAATCATTTCGCCAGATATGGAGAAGAAAATTTCATCCATGAATTAACAGAGGAAAAAAGAGAACAGTATTTCAATGATGATTCCTATCGTCAGTACTTAAGCTTTTTTTCCGATAATTGTTCGTGCCTTAGAAGAAGTGTCTGGGAGAAAATCCCCTACGACGACACAGATTTTTCAGAAGACCAGATTTGGGCAAGAAAGATATTAGAGGCCGGTTATAAAAAGGTCTATGTGCCAAAGGCCTGCGTGTATCACTCTCATAACTATCCGCTTTTTACATATAAGAAGCGTTACTATGATGAGTTTAAGGCAATCTATCGAGTGCAAAATGTTAATTTCTGTCCCAACCTTTTGACATTTATTCGAAGAGTGTTAGGGGATACAAAGTATCAGTGTGGATATGTGAAACACTGTGAAGACTACAGTGGAACAGAAAAAATAAAGTGGTATTTTTATTGCCTGGTTCGAAATATGTTAAGATATAGTTCGGCCCATCAGGCAGTAAAATATTTTTCATTAAATGATGAACAAAAAAAGAAAATGGATGAGAGATACTCTCAACAGTTAGAACAGATAAAAGGGTAAAGTATGGGTATTAAAAGAACAGTCAGAGAAGGAATTGAAAAATTCGTATCAAAGTACGGATATTCTTTAGTAAAGGATAATCCATTTGGTGATTCAGGAACCATGAGTGATCGCTATCCTTACATTGTGAATCAGAAGAAGGTGGAATTTTCCTATGAGGATTTCAAGAATCGCGATGAGGCCATTACACTTTCCTGGGTGATTCCAAATTTAGGACCTGGATCCGGCGGACACCTTGATATTATCCGAGCAATTCACATCTTACATGGACTTGGAATTAAAAACCGCATTTATATTTATAACGGAAATGAGGACGCCTCCTCTCAGGAACTTCGAAAAGCAGTTCAGGAATTCTATGGGTATGATTTGGAAGACGATGAGATCTATCCATCAGTTAAACTCATGACCTATACGGATGGAGTAATCGCTACTTCATGGCAGACAGCTTACGTTGTTCGAAATTTCAATAACTGTATTTCCAAGTTTTATTTCGTACAGGATTTTGAACCTTTCTTTTATCCTATTGGTGCGGAGTACTACTTTGCAGAGAACACTTACAAGTTTGGGTACTATGGAATTACTGCAGGTGGTTGGCTTGAGAAGAAGTTACATGACGAATATGGAATGAAGACAAAGGGATTTTCTTTCTCCTACGAAAGAAATCTTTATCATAAAGTTGAGAAAAAGGATGAGAAAAATCGAATCTTTTTCTATGCAAGACCTTACACGGAACGAAGAGCTTTTGAAATGGGTGTATTAGCCTTAGAAGAGTTGGCTCGTCGTATTCCAGATATTGAGGTTGTGTTAGCTGGACAGAAGCTAAATGCCTTCACCCTGGATTTCCCTTATGTAGATAAGGGGGTAATGAAGTTGGAAGATTTATGTGATATGTATTCTCAATGTGATATGTGCTTAGTGTTATCCATGACAAATCTTTCATTACTTCCTATGGAGGTTATGGCATCGAATTCTGTGGTTGTTAGTAATAAAGGCGCGAACAATGAATGGGTGTTAAATGATGAAAACTCTATTTTAGTTGAAGCAGATCCCATTGATATGGCAGATAAAATGGAGTACTATCTCAAACACAAAGATGAATTAGCAAAGCTTAGAGAAAAGGCTTACGAAGAAGTACAACAATTCACCTGGGAAGGAGAAATCAAAAAAGTTTATGATTTCGTTACGGAGTGTATTGAAGAGGACAAAAAGTCCATTGTACAAAAGGAGCGATGAGTGAAGAAAATAATGGTATTAGGCGGCAATGGTTTTATTTGTCGCAATTTAGTTTCGACCTTGGCTTCGGGCGAGGATGAAATCTATAGTTTTGATTTAAATATTCCGGAGCAGCGACTTCCAAATGTCCATTACATGGAAGGGGATTTCTTCGATGACTACGTGTTGCACAATGCAGTAAAAGGGATGGATATTGTATATCATGGTATCTGTACTCTAAATCCGGGAAATTCCAATGACAAATATATGCAAGGCTATACGAGAGATTTGGTACAGACCGTAAAGCTTTGTGATATGCTTCGTGAAAATAATGCTCGTATGATATTTTTATCATCGGGCGGAACTGTCTATGGAAAACAAGAGGTGATGCCAATTAAGGAAAACGTTTTGGCGAAGCCGATTAATCATTATGGAAACTTAAAACTCTGTAGTGAAAATATGATTCGAGTATTTAATATACAAAATAACACAGACTTTCGTGTGGTACGTATATCGAATCCTTATGGTCCCGGTCAGGATTATCATAAGGGAGTTGGATTTATCGATGCAGCTTTAAAGAGAGGTCTGGCAAAAGAACCGGTTCAGGTCTATGGCGATGGTAGTGTGGTCCGGGATTATATTTATATTCAGGATGTTTGCAATGTGCTTGCATATCTTGGAAAAAATCTTGGAAAACACGATATTATTAATCTTGGAAGCGGACGAGGAACTTCTATGAAAGAGATATTGGAAATCGTTCGCCGTTATATTCCGGAT
This sequence comes from Lachnospiraceae bacterium, assembly GCA_024692825.1. GTDB lineage: Bacteria > Bacillota > Clostridia > Lachnospirales > Lachnospiraceae > JAILEN01. Next base: position 12,266 of record JAILMB010000116.1, read on the forward strand.
TTGCAAGTGGAGTATTTGCCTAGCCGTTCGGTAGATGTACCGGAAATATATTTGGATAATCAAAGATTATTACACCTATATCCAATGGAGTTAACTCCTTTGGAAGAAGGAATTAAAAAATATTATATGTATTTAAAGGAGCAATAAACATGGGAAAAATTCAAGTAACAAAAGATTGTAATGGTATTAAGGGACTTTGCGTAGTTGAACCTAAGGTATTTGGAGATGATAGAGGATACTTTATGGAGACCTATAACTATAATGATTTTGCGGAAGCTGGAATTGATGTGAAGTTTGTTCAGGACAATCAGTCATCTTCCAAAAAGGGTGTGTTAAGAGGACTTCATTTTCAGATTAACTACCCACAGGACAAATTGGTTCGTGTCATCAGAGGTCGTGTATTTGATGTGGCTGTAGATTTAAGAGAAGGTTCTGAAACTTTTGGAAAATGGTTTGGTGTAGAACTTACTGCAGAAAACAAGAAGCAGTTGTTTATACCAAAGGATTTTGCCCATGGATTTATTGTATTATCCGATGAAGCAGAATTCTGCTATAAGGTTACTGATTTTTATCATCCAAATGATGAGGGTGGTTTAATGTGGAATGATCCTGATATCAATGTAGAATGGCCAATGCCAGAAGGTATGGGACCAGAGGATCTTATTTTATCTGATAAGGATAAAGTAAATGACAGCTATCAGGAATTTTTGAAAAAGAAAAACGCATAGAGATGAGGGCATGATGAATACGAATATTGCATGCTTAAAAATATTAAAAGATATTAAAGAAAACCGTAAATTGATCTTCACTTTAGGAAAGAGTGATTTTAAGACAAAGTATGCGGGTCAGTATCTTGGAATTATCTGGGCTTTTGTACAACCTGTTATTACGGTATTAGTATATTGGTTTGTGTTTGAAAAAGCATTGAACCAGGGAACCCAAAGTACCAAGGTGGGAATAACAGTTCCCTACGTTTTGTGGTTGATTGCTGGATTAGTGCCCTGGTTTTATTTTTCAGAACTCATGGGGCAGGGAACCTCTGCCTTGATTGATTACAATTATCTTGTAAAGAAAGTAGTCTTTAAGATTAGTACATTGCCGGTGGTAAAGATGATTTCTTCTCTCTTTGTACACCTTTTCTTTGTGGCCTTTATGATTGTACTGTATATGTTTTATGGACATTTTCCAGATGTATATACCCTACAATTGATTTATTATTCTTTGGCTATGACGATACTGGTTATGGGATTGATTTATGCTTCTTCTGCCATTGTTGTTTTCTTTCGGGATTTCGGACAATTGATTTCCATTGCCCTTCAGGTGGGAATGTGGGTGACACCAATTATGTGGAATCTTGATGGAATGTTAGCAGCAGGAAGAATCAGTAAAACACTGGAAATCGTATTAAAACTCAACCCCATGTACTATATTGTAAACGGATATCGTGATTCTCTAATCTCGAAAGTCTGGTTTTGGGAACAGCCGGAACTTACGTTGTATTTTTGGGTGTTTACTATTGTTGTATTTATGTTAGGTACACATATATTTGAAAAATTAAAAGTTCATTTTGCAGATGTACTGTAGGTTTAATTAGTATGGAAGATTATGCAATTCGTGTAAAAGACGTCAGCAAGATGTATAAACTATTCGATAACAATAAAATGCGAATCGTGGATGCACTTGGCTTGACAAGAAAACAGTTATATAAAGAACATTATGCTCTACATCATATGAATTTTGATGTAAAGAAAGGTGAAACCGTCGGTTTAATTGGAACCAATGGCGCGGGAAAATCTACAATCCTAAAGATTATTACCGGTGTATTGCACCCTACCTTAGGTGATGTGGAAATTCAGGGAAGAATCTCTGCCCTTCTGGAACTTGGCGCAGGATTTAACATGGAGTTTACCGGAATAGAAAACATTTATTTGAATGGTACCATGATTGGATTTTCCAAGGAAGAAATCGATGCAAAACTAGATGATATTTTAAAGTTTGCAGATATTGGAGATTTCGTGTACCAGCCGGTTAAGACTTATTCTTCTGGTATGTTTGTTCGCCTTGCCTTTGCTGTTGCCATTAATATTGATCCTGAGATTTTAATTGTAGATGAAGCGTTATCTGTTGGAGATGTGTTCTTTCAGGCAAAGTGCTACAAGAAATTCGAAGAGTTTAAGGCAATGGGAAAGACCATTTTATTTGTAAGCCATGACCTATCTAGTATTACAAGATACTGTGATCGTGTAATTTTATTAGATAAGGGCCGTAAATTAGCAGAGGGAACACCGGGAGATATGGTAAATCTCTATAAGAGGGTGTTGGCTCAGGCGAAGGATAACAATGGGGCTGAGAAAAATGGAGTTACCTACGACTTTCAAAATAAGGATGAAGCCCAAACAAGTGCATGGAAAACAAACTATGCCATCAATCCTAAATTGGATGAGTATGGGGATGGAACGGCCGAAATCGTTGACTTTGGTATCTTCGACCAAAATGATTTGGTGACAGCTACCATTGAAAAAAATACACCATTCACTCTACGAGTAAGAGTGAAGTTTTATGAAAAAGTAGAGAATCCTATTTTTACCTACACCTGGAAAAATATTCAGGGTGTTGCTATTACAGGAACAAATACCATGTACGAGAGAATTCCTACGGCGACGGCGGAAGCAGGGGATGAATACGAGGTTTCCTTTACTCAGAATATGAGTTTACAGGGAGGAGACTATTTATTATCAATCAGCTGTACCGGGTATGATTCTGGTGAGCTATGTGTACATCATCGCTTATATGATGTGGTAAATGTTACTGTGGTATCTTATCAAAATACCGTTGGATTTTATGATATGTTTTCGGAAATCTCTGTGGAGAAAAATGGAAAGAACATAGAAGCCTAGTCGGAGGATGGCCTTGAAGCAAGAGGATGTAAATCAGATTTTAAACATAATAGAGTCATCAAAAGATACTTCTATCAGGGAAAGAAAAGAAGTCTATCAGAAAAAAGCCTTTGATTCTGATTCCGTGGAAGTGTTAAAGCAAATGTCATTCTTTCGAGGGAATCTCTATGGATGGTACCCCTTTAAAAAGGATGGAAAAGTGCTGATTGTTGGAGCGGAATGTGGATATCTTACAGACTTTTTCTCCGATAAAGTGGATAAGGTAGTGGTCTTTGAAGAAGATCCTGTGATGTTTGATATTTGCAGAAAACGAAATGAGGACAGAGAAAATGTTTCTTTCCTTTCAAGGGAGGAGATTTTTTCTGAAGAGATAAAAGAATCGTTTGATTACATCATTTGTGATCACGGATTAGAAAAATTCGGAAAAGAGTTACTGACTCTTTTAAAAATACTAAAAACCAAAGACACCATTGTATTTCTTTCCGGGGCAAATCGACTTGGAATGAAATATTGGAACGGTTCAAAAAGCGAAGGTCAAACCCGAGTCTTTGAAGGATTTGAACAGGAATACGGACAACGACAAAAGCGGTTGTACTCTCGAAAAGAGTATGTAAACCTCATACAAGCATCTTCGTTGTGCAAAGAGGTAGTGGTCTATTATCCCTATCCGGATGAAGTGTTTCCAATAGAAGTGTTTTCTGATTTGAGACTGCCAAAAGTCGGAGAATTAAACAAATCTCTTAGAGATTTTTCCCCTGAAAAGACAGAATTATTTCAGGAATCAGAAGCCTTTGATGTGGTGATTAAGGAAGAGGAATTCCCGACCTTTTCCAATGGGTTTTTATTTGTATTGCAATAGGAGGGTGTCATGACCCAGATTATTTATTCGAAGTTTTCGAACGACAGGAAAAAAGAATATTCTCTTATTACAAAGATCCTTTCCAAGGAAGGATCCCTTTTTGTAGCAAAGGAGGCTCTTGACGAGGCATCCCTTCATCATGTGCAGGGGTTAGTAGAAATACAAAAAGGATTAGAGACTCAGTATGAGGGGAGCGATTTTTATATTCCGCAGTGTAGAAAGACATCTCGTGGAATCGAAATGGAATATGTAGAAGGAAAGACCTTTGAGGAGCATTTTGACCATTTGTTGGAAGAACAGGGTGAAAAAAAGTGCGCGGACGAAATTTTAGAATTCTTACAGGAACTCTTTCCCTATGAACAGAATAAAAACTTCAAAATGACGAAGGAGTTTATGCAGGTGTTCGGTGATGTGGAGTTGCCGGATGGACTGCATTCTTTTTCGTGGTCAGATATCGATTTAATTTTTCCAAATATTATTCTCAGTGAAAAAGGAAAGGCACTGATTGACTATGAATGGACCTATTCCTTCCCGGTACCAATGGAGTATATCTGTTTCCGTTGTCTGCATAATTATCTGGATTATGATCCAAAAAGAAAGGGACTAATCTCATACAACCTCTATGAAAAAATGGGAATCACAGATGAGATGATTGGTTGTTTTTGGAAAATGGAAGAGTCCTTCCAGGGAGGAATTTATGTTTCTTCCGATTTATTGGATGGATTTCATGAAAAGGCAAATCTTTCTCATTGGAAGTTCCCGGAGGATTTTGAAAACCTATCAAAGAGGGACGGTTCTTATGAATCGGGAGAATTTTTGCGAATCATGGCTGAACTTGAAATGGAGGTTGAGCGACAGGTAGAACATAAGTTAGAGGAAAAGCAATCTCTTTGCTCTTTGATTTATTTAGCTGCAAAGGCTTATCCTTTGGCAGGGGAAGGTGATAGAAGTCTTTCTCATATCAGTATGAAGTCATCTATGTATGCCTATGATATTTTGTTCCCGGAGACACTTTCTACAAAGGAAATTATTTTTACAGATTCCGATGGAGTGGAAGCCAGGGAGAATCAGAAGGCGGGAAAGATTGTTGTGATTGACTATTGGATGAAGGATGACCGTGAAACAACACTATACAATCTTTTGGCAAATGGAAAAGAAGGAGAGATGAGTGTATTCCTTTCGACTTCTTCTGCAAAAAAATGTTTACAGGAACAGATAAAGAAAGAACAGGAAAATTCACAGGTCTTATTTCGAAATTACAGACAAGCCAGTGGTATTTCTATGGATAAAAAGAAGTGGATGGTATGGGGACTTTTAGTGTTACTTACCATACTTCGCATTGTGCTACAGCTTCGATTGCCTATAGGAGCTTTCCCAAAGCAGTATGCGGATGATGGCGTTATGATGGATAATGCAGTATCGCTGTTGCAGGGAAATTATTTGGGAGCTTACGATTCCTTTATTCTATCGAAGGGAATTTCCTATCCATTATTTTTAGCCTTTACCTACTTGACGGGGATTCCTTATGGAATGATGATTTGTCTTTTGAATATTGTGGCAGCAGTAGTCTTTTTGAAGGCCATTGCACCGGTGAATCCATCTAGGAAATTTAGCCTGTTTTTATACGTGGTATTGTTATACTTGCCAATTAGCTTAGATCGATTCTCTGGAACTAGGGTGTATCGAATCGGCATTATGCCGGCAATTACTCTTCTTTTGGCCGCATTGGCTGTAGGAGGTTATATCAGAAGAAAAGAAGGCGTAAAGACACTTCTACCGTGGCTGGTTGGAGAGGGAGTTGTACTTGCTTTCTTTTATAATATTCGAGAAGACTCTATTTGGATTATGCCAATGCTTCTTGTGATTTTCTTATTAGAACTTGGAAGTATATTTGGAAGCGCCTTTAAGCATGGAGTGAAAAAAATAGGAGTGTTTGTGCTTCCTTTTGTTTTACTTTTTGTTATCCAAAGCGGGTTAAAATTTATAAACTATGAAAACTATGGTTTGGCAGTTTTAAATGATCGATCCGGTTCTGCATATGCAAAGGTGCTAGAGGATTTCTACCATATTGATGGTGAACTTTATCGTGGGGATGTCTGGGTGACTCAGGAAATGCTTTCGGAAGCAATAGATGCCAGTGAGACCCTTTCGTCTATCGACAAAGAAATCTACGAGAATATGGAACAGTGGGCGATTGATGGAGAAGTTCGTGGAGACTTAATTGGATGGGCCCTTCGGGAAGCCGTGACAGAGGCTGGATACTATGAGGATGCTGTTTCTACCAATGAGTTTTATGAAAATGTCCACAGGGAGTTACAGGCTGCATTTGCATCTGGAAAACTACAAGAACGGGAAGGTATTTATCTTTCTTCTCAGTTACAGGCAACCACTCCAAAGGAACTTGTTAAGGTGGCATTGAAATCCCTTAGAACACTGTTTTATGACAGTACCTATTATGAGATAAAAGCGGGAGCGGAAAAGGCGCAAGGTAGTGCGGAAGAGGTTCGAGCCTTTGAAATAATGACGGGCCAGCTTGCAGTTGTAAAGACAGGAGATTCCAAACTCTACTATGAAAATTCCATTACCGTTGCAAACCTGATTACAAAGTTCTATCGCGGCATTGGATTTATTACTACCTTTGTTAGTGCGATAAGTTATTTATACATTACCCTTTTACTGTTAAAGGGAAGATGGAAGAGCTCAAAAAATCTAGTGAGCCAATGGCTGATTATGACAGGATTTATTCTAAGTGCATATACCTTATGCTTCGGTGTAATGATGGCAATGCGCTGGTTTGTAGATAGTGTAAATGTATGGTCAGCCTTCTATACATCAGCAGTTTTCCCGCTCATTGTAATCTTTAAATGGATGTCTATGTATGTGGGAATAAAGGAGTTTAAGAAGAAATAAAATGATTTTGAAATTAATTGTCGCTTGTGTTGCAATTCTAATAGTTTCATGTTTGGTTGGACTTAACTTTTCAAAAGAGAATACAACCTTAGGAGAAGCTGTGGCCTATGGATTTGCTTCTATCTTAGGAGGAATGGAAGTCATTGCCTTAATATGTATTTATTTTAAAACCACCTTTACAATGTTTTGGGCAGTGAGTCTTTTTCTTTGCCTTCTATCAGCACTTTATGGAACACTAAGAAACCACCCGTTGATTCTTCCTATGGTAAAAAAGAGTATCAGCTCCCATCGAGATATTTATTTCTTGGGGTTTTTGGTACTCCTTTTCGGACAGATGATGATTTGGCAGATTGGATATCATTCGGATGAGGATGATGCGTTTTATGTGGCGGCAGCTACAACGGCTATTGATACCAACACCATGTTTGAATACGACGCTTATACAGGGGAAGCCTATGAAGAACTTCCGGCTAGATATGTGTTATCACCATTCCCAATGTTTACGGCCTTTGTAGGAAAATCCTTTGGACTACGACCAATTGTTGTGGCACATACACTCTTTCCTGTCATTGTTTTACTGATGGCATACATTAGTGTGTGGCTGTTTGCAGGAGTCTTTTTCAAAAAAGAGGAAGAACGGCATATGGTTTTGTTCTTAGCATCTGTTTTGAATATTTTTTCCTACTATACTGCCCGCTATGTTGGGGCAAGACTGATTTTGCGCCCCTGGCAGGGTAAGACAATTCTAGCATCAGTGATTTTACCATTGGTTCTATACTTTATGCTGACCTATGGTAGACAAAAGGTATTAAAGTTTCAGGAGTGGTTACTTTTGTTTATGTTAATGCTAGGAGCCTCCTTTGTATCGTCTATGGGAATTGCCTTATCTGCAGTTATGCTAGGCTGTCTTTTATTGACCTATTTTATTTTGAACAAAAACGTTGTTCTATTGCTTCAGGGAGTGGCATGCTGTCTTCCGGCTGGAGCACTGTCTATAATATATGTATTGATTCGTTAGGATAAGACATGAAAGAAATAGTAACAAATATAATCAAAAGCATAGATAAGTATTTTGAGGGAAACTATTTACCCGTAGTGGTATTTGTGGTTTCTCTTCTTGCTATGTTTTGGCTTATGAAAAAGAAAAAAGAATCAAAAGAGGTAGTGCTGTATTCTATTATTCTAACAGTCGTAATTCTTTGCCCGATCACAGCAAAGATCATTATGTTTGGTATAGGAAAAAGTGTCTACTGGAGAATGTTTTGGCTGTATCCGGCTGTCCCGGTGGTTGCTGTGATACTTACCCATATGATTCAAAAAATTGCAAACAAGTATGCCCGTTTTGCAGTGGTATGTCTATGCTGTATCGTGATTGCACTCTGTGGAAATTCTGCCATAGCAAGAGATGAGTTTAGTCGTGCCACAAATTTTGAAAAAGTGCCGGAATACGTGGTAGCAGTTTGTGACATGATTAATGAAGATGCAAAAGAACAAGGAATTGAAAATAAGAAACTCGCAACCTGCGCTGATTTTTTAATGTATGTGCGCCAATACGATGGAACACTACAGATGGAAAACAGCAGGGAAAATATTCGCGGGTATGATGACAGGGAATATGCAAATTTAGTATTTCGCTGTATCTGTGGAAGTGAACCGGTGGATTACGATGCCTTTGCATGGCTGCTCCGGGAGGAAAAATGTTCCTATGTTGTGTTAAACCTTGAATTCCAGGAAGAAATGTCAGATGCCTTATTAGATAGAGGATTTACCCCGGTAGGTTATTATGACAAGTTTATTGTTTATCGGGATGGACTATTAAATGCCAAAGAAAATATTGAAAAGAATGAAACAGTCGTAAAGTTTTCAAAGGAAAAAAGCGGCTATTTGATTGGACAGTATTCTTCATTGACGGGGGATCAGGCTTCTTTTTATACTATAACAGATGCACAAAACCATTTAATCCTAATTGATGGGGGATGGGATGGAGATGCAGAATATGTGCGAAAAGTGATAGAATACTTTGGTGGAAAGGTGGATGCCTGGATTATTACCCATCCTCATTTTGACCATGTTCGGGCGTTTAATAAACTGTTAGCTTCAGCAGACTGTCCACAGATTGATGCAATTTACGCTTCGGAATTTGACTATGACACCTATAAAGAAGAGGCAAAAAAATGGGATCACTTTGAAGATTTTGAAAATTTTATTGCTGTGACAAAGGATCGGGATAATCTCTATTATTTGCATGAGGGAGACGAGATCGATTTATTTGGATTAAAGGTGGATGTATACCATGATTACACATCAAAAGACGGCGGAGATGCTGCAAATGATGGCTCTTTGGTATTTGAGATTTCCGGAAATGAACAAAGCATGCTTTTTTGTGCTGATACGGGAGAAGCTCAGTCAGAGACCATTATAGAAAACTATGGAGAGAAACTCTCCGCAGATTATTTGCAGTTAGGCCACCATGGAAATGGTGGATTAAATGAAAAGTTCTATCGTATGGTTTCTCCAAAGGTGGCATTTTTTGATGCACCGGAATGGTTGATGAATCCAGAACAGGGAACAAATTATACAACACCAGAGAATATAGCATTAATGGAGGAGCTGGGAGCAAAGATTTATTCTTTTGACTCAGCACCAAACTTCGTAGTATTAAAGTAAAAGAAGGATGAAGAAAATGAAAAACTTTTTTGGCAAGAAAAAAAACGTCATTATAGTGATTGTGATTGTTGCACTTATTTGTGCGGGAGTAGGGGGATATTTTTATTATGATTATGCCCAGTATTCCGATGAGGAAGTGTATGTATCCAGTGTTTCATCTATTACAGGAGTATCTGCAAATGGATTAAACAATCGCTATGCAGGAGTGGTGGAAGCCCAGGAAAGTTGGACAGCTTCTTTAGACGGTTCCCTGTCAGTAAAAGAAACCTACGTGGAAGTTGGACAGAGCGTAGAAGAAGGACAGGAATTATTTTCCTATGACATGTCAGAAGTAGAAAGTAGCATCCGTTCTGCAAAATTAGAATTGGAACGTTTGAATAATGAACTTACTGCTATGCAGGATGATATTAATGAGTTAAGTGCCGAAAGAGATGCTGCCACAGATGAGACTGCAAAGGCAGAGTATACGGTGGAAATTCAGCAGGCACAACTGGACTTATCAAGTAAAAAATATGATATAACCTCAAAGAATGAAGAGATTTCTTCTTTGCAGGAAAAATTGTCATCTGCAACTGTGACATCAAAGATTGCAGGCGTAGTAAAATCCATTGCATCAGATTCTGAAGATGCACTTTTATCTGACTCAAGTGGATATATTACCATTGTAAATATGAGTGCTTTTCAAATACGCGGTTCTGTAAATGAACAAAATATTTCTGCACTTTCAAATGACGCTGCTGTAATTGTGTATTCCAGAACAGATGCTAATCAGTATTGGAAAGGCAAAATTACCAATGTAGATACCGGTAGTGCATCATCAAACAGTAGCTATGGGGAAGAGGATTCCGATACTTTAACCTCTTCTAGCAACTATTCCTTCTATGTTTCTTTGGAAGAGTCAGAAGGGTTAAACATGGGGCAACACGTCTACATCGAATTGGATCAGGGCCAGCTCGATGAAAAAAGTGATGCCCTCTATTTAGAGGAGTATTACATCGATCTTACAGATGAAGAAAACCCCGTTGTCTGGGTGGATGACAATGGACACTTGAAAAAACAAAGTGTCACCCTGGGGGAATACGATGAAAACTTAATGAAGTATGAAGTGACTAAAGGGTTGGAACTTAGTGATTTAATTGCAATGCCTTACGATGGAATCAAAGAAGGTATGAAGACAGTAAACACAGAAGAGGAAGATTCTGAAAGTGATGAGTTAGAAGATACAGAAGATTCTGAAGATGTGGGCGACAGCGAAGAAGATGATGATACAAGTGAGGATACGGATCTTAGTGGATCTGAAGATATAGGAACTCTCGATGGCTCTAATACCACACAGGATATTGATGTGGATAATATGACCAATGAAGAAATATTAGAAATGATTCAGGGAAACTAATCCCGAAGGAGACAACGTGATTCTTGAAATGAAGAATGTTTACAAAGATTTCCCTCAGGGAGATTTTACGGTAAACGTATTAAAACATATTAACATACGAGTGAAAGAAGGCGATTACGTAGCCATTACCGGACCTTCCGGTTCCGGAAAGACGACTATGATGAATCTGATCGGTTGCTTAGATACCGTGACAAAGGGCTCTATGATTTTAGATGGAGAGGATGTCAGCACCTATACTGATAACCAGCTTTCTGATCTTCGTTTGAATAAAATAGGATTTGTATTCCAGACCTTTGAACTATTAGGACAAAAATCTGCTTTGAAAAATGTATGTGTACCTTTGGCTTTTGCAAAGGTCCCCAAAAAAGAGCAGATTGAAAGAGCTACAGAGGCATTACAGCGGGTGGGCCTTGGAGATCGATTGGATTTCAAACCAAATCAGTTATCCGGTGGACAAAAACAAAGAGTAGCCATTGCAAGGGCTATGATTCAAAAACCAAGGATTCTTCTTGCAGATGAACCAACAGGAGCATTGGACTCTGCATCCGGCCAATCTGTAATGGAACTATTTGAACAGTTAAACAATGAGGGTACGACAATTATTATGATTACCCATGATTCAGATGTTGCAGCAAAGGCTCATCGAAGAGCCGTAATGAAAGATGGTGTTTTAACCTCAGATGATGAGGATTTAGTACCACCTTATAAACCAGAGGAAGAAGTAGAAGAAGATGCAAAGTAAAGAATGGAGTACCAAAAAGAAAATAGTAGCAGGTATCATAGCCGTCCTTCTTATTTTTGCCCTCATCATTGGCATAATCTATATTGCAGTGTATTCCAACCGGGGAAAAGTAATTGTAGTTCCTCTTGATGATATTACTTATTATGATGATGAAGATGATGAAGCAAATATAGAGGGAACCATTAGTACAGGAGTTACCCAGGATGTTACTTTAGATCAGGGGAATGTCACAGAGATTCTAGTGGAGCAGGGAGCTTATGTAAAAAAAGGCGATGCTTTGGTTCGTTTTGACTCTACAGCTGCAAACATGCAATTAGAGCAGGCAAGAATTAATCTAGAGGGATTAAAGGTAGATCTGACCACAGCGAATAACAAGCTTACTATGCTTGATCAGGCAGAAAAATATGTTGAGACTGTAAAAGTGCCGGTGACCGATATTACAGATACAACCACAACTGATACAACGGCGACAACAGATACTACAGGAACTGCCGCAGATACAACAGCTACGACAGATACTACAGGTACAACCGCATCAGATACAACCTCTACTACGGATGATGCAACAGACTCGGAGGAAGAGGTAGAGTATCAGGAAGTA
>JAILMB010000126.1 GCA_024692825.1 Lachnospiraceae bacterium
GGCTTTATGACCAAAGTTGATGGCCTGGGCTAAGATATCTTCAATATCTGAAACTCCATCACTGTCACTCATTTTGGTATGACAATGTAATTCAACTCGTTTTTCTGAAGCCAAATCGTGACGTTTCTCACGAAAATCCGGAATGGATTCAATGGAACGAATTCTTGAACAGCAAATATCCTTGGAATAATCATCGAAACTTACGGTACCAAATACTTTAATAAAGGAACCTTTTGCGAGGAGGCCTTCTAATTCCGGTGCTTGAGGTGTAGGAATAAAGATTTTACAGCTTAGGGTGTCTGTAAAATCGGAAATATTAAAGGAAATAATGGTTTTGTTGTTACGTACTTCTCTGGATTCAATAAAGGTAATCTGACCTCTTAATACCACTTCACCTATGCCGTCAAATACGTCCTCAATGGGAGTTGGTTCATCTGAAATTGGTTTAAATCCAAAGAGAAGATTTGGAATATTTTCCTTTCGAAAAGGTTTATACAAAGGCTTTTCTTCTACTATTTCTTCTGCTGCGGGAGCATTTTTTCCTTTGTCTTCTGCTTTTTTCTCAGTGGATGCACTCTTTTTTGGAGGAGCCTCTTCAGTTACACCATCTTCTGATGCAATGGAGTTTACCCGTTCAATGATATTGTCGATAGCACGTTCAATTTTTTCTTCCTGAGCCTTGATATACTTTGAACCCATGGCATCTTTGAATTTGATTTCAATCTTTACATCCAGATTGCATCGATCATGGAAAATTACAGAGAAAATATGGAAAATCTCTTCTTCTCTTGTATGAGCAATGGCGGTATCTTCTAGAGTAATGACAATGGTTCCACTTAAAAAGTCAAAATCAGCCTTTTTAATGATGCTATAGGTAACACCACTAATCTTTTGCACTTCCTCAAAAATACTATCCTTATACATATCAAATAAGCTCTCTGATGTATAAACATCAGAAAGCTGAAATGATTCAATAATATTTATTTGCATGTTTTCATGTTGGAAGTATTCCTGTTTGATGGCTTTTTCCATTTTCCAAATACTTTGTTTTGGAACAACAGAATTAAAACGAAGGTAAATTCGCATTTTATCCTTCGTTTTATTTGTGCTGATTCGAATGATCTTTGCACTTTTTAAGATAGGATTCAAAGAATCATCGTCTATTCTTGAAAATATCTCTAAAAAATCTTTCTCCATGAATTAATTTCCCCAATGTAATAATTCGTCTTTTAATGCATCTAAAAGTTCAGATTCCGGCATTTTACGAACAACTTCACCGTGCTTGATTAAAAGACCTTCGCCAATACCACCGGCAATTCCGATATCGGCTTCTTTGGCTTCTCCCGGTCCGTTTACTACACAGCCCATAACTGCAACTTTTACATTATCTAAATCTATTTCGCTAACCATGGCTTCGACTTTATTGGCAAGTGAAATTAAATCGATTTGTGTTCTACCACAGGTAGGACAAGAAACAACTTCAATACCGCCCTTTCGAAGGCCTAAGGTTTTAAGAATCTGCTTTCCTGTATAGACTTCTTCAACAGGTGCACCGGTTAAGGATACACGAATAGTATCGCCGATTCCTTGATATAAAATCATTGCAAGTCCTGCAGAAGATTTAATAGTTCCGCTACGTAGGGTTCCAGCTTCTGTGATGCCTACATGGATAGGATGATTGGTTTTATCTTTGATCAGTTCATGAGCTTTTACGCACATTAAAACATCAGAAGATTTAATACTGATTACAAGGTTATCATAGCCTAAATCTTCGATAATCTTTACTTTATCAAGGGCGGATTCGACCAGGCCCTCTGCTGTAACACCATGATACTTTTCTACTAATTCCTTTTCTAAAGATCCTGAGTTTACACCAACTCGAATAGGAATGTTTCGCTCTTTTGCCACATCTACTACTGCTTTAATTCGTTCGGTAGAACCGATGTTTCCAGGGTTGATACGAATTTTGTCTGCACCGTTTTCCATAGCCGCAATAGCTAAACGATAGTCAAAATGAATATCTGCTACCAAAGGAATATGAATCTGTTGTTTGATTTTTCCGAGGGCTTTGGCAGCTTCCATTGTAGGAACAGCACAACGGATAATCTCACATCCAGCAGCTTCTAATTCTAAAATCTGCGCAACGGTTGCAGCTACATCCTCTGTTTTGGTATTTGTCATAGACTGAATCAAAATAGGATGATTTCCACCAATGACTTTATCTCCAATATGTACTTCTTTTGTTACCATTCTCATACAATTACACCTTCGATTCTTTTAGAATAATTTTGATATATCACTTATCATAACAACTACCATGAGCATCATCAATAATGCAAATCCGACAAAATTAATGCCACCCTCTACTCGCTCGTCAATCTTGCGTCTTGTAACGCCTTCAATTAAAAAGATCACAAGTCTTCCACCATCTAAGGCCGGGAAAGGAATTAAGTTCATAACACCAAGGTTAGCCGTAAGTAAAATTGCAATACTTATCATCTGCATGACTGTGATTAATACACCATAATTGGAAGCTTCTGTATAGCTGTCTCCTATGGTTTTAACAATGCCAACGGGACCGGACATATCCTGTACGCCTAACTGTCCAGTAAAGAGCATTTTTAAAGACTGTAAGGTGACATAAATCTGATAGCGTATCTCATAGAAGGAATATTTTACTACAGTAAGGGCATTTCCCTTTACTCTCGTGGTATTTCCTTGAATTCCTAAAAGATAACGACCGCTTTCCTCGTTGTATTTAGGAGTGATGGTTGTGTTATACACTTTGCCATCTCTTTCATATTCTACATTTAAAGCCTGTCCTGTATGGAAAAAGGTATAAACTGTAACTTCATTGTAGAAATGAATATGAAATCCGTTTAAGGATAAAATTTCATCTCCGGATTGAAGGCCTGCTTCCTCTGCCGGATAGCCCTCCATCACATCTTCTACCATTGGCTTGTCATATCCCATAGCACCAATAAAAATCAAAGAAAGAAGAAAGGCTAAGATGAAATTGAAAAGTGGTCCAGCAAAGACGATGATAAACTTTTGCCACAAAGGCTTTTTGTTAAAGGCTCTCTCATCATCACTTTCTTCATCTTCCCCTTCCATGACACAACTGCCACCAAAAGGTAATAGATTTAAACAAAACTTTGTTTCTTTTCCCTGAACAGAAAAAATGGTTGGTCCAAGACCTAGGGTAAACTCGTTTACTCTGACATCAAAGGCTTTCGCCATAGAAAAATGTCCCAGTTCATGGAAAATTATAATAAAGCTAAAAATTAAGATTGCAACAATAATACTTACAATAGACACAATGTTCTCCTTATAAAGTTGTTTTAATAAATTCGTAGGTTGCTTGTTCTGTCTGTAAAATCTCTTCTAAGGATGGATTCTTAATATAGTCAATCTCAGCCATACAAGAAGCGATGGTTTCTGGAATTTGTAAGAAAGAAATCTTTTTGTCTAAAAACATTGCTACTGCTTTTTCGTTGGCTGCGTTAAATACAGTAGGTACATTTCCACCAGCATTCATTGCTTCAAATGCTAACTGAAGACCAAAGAATGTTTCAAAATCAGGTTTTAAAAATTCTAGGGTTCCGATATCAAATAAATCCAATTTGTCCCCGCTTAATGGTTGACGATATGGATAATACAAGGCGTATAAAATAGGTAGTCTCATATCAGGAGTGCCCATTTGACCAATAATGGCACCATCTTCAAATTCTACTGCAGAATGAAGAATGCTTTGTGGATGAACGGTTACCTGAATGCGACTAATAGGCACATCGAATAACCAACGAGCCTCCATAACTTCAAGACCTTTGTTTACCATGGTAGCGGAATCGATGGTAATTTTCTTTCCCATGGACCAGTTCGGATGTTTTAAGGCATCTTCTACGGTTACATTTTCTAATTCTTCATAGGTCTTTCCTCTAAAAGGTCCGCCGGAAGCAGTCAGTAGAATCTTTTCAATATTAGCACCTTTGGATCCTTGAAGGGATTGGAAAATGGCACTGTGTTCCGAATCTACAGGAAGAATGGAAACACCGTATTCCTTTGCCATTGGCATGATCAAATGTCCTGCAGTAACCAAGGTCTCTTTATTTGCTAATGCTATGTCCTTTTTTGCCTGAATAGCAGCTATGGTTGGACGAAGACCAATCATACCAACAATGGCAGTTACTAAAATATCTGAAGAAGGAATGGTAGCAACTTCAATAAGACCATCCATTCCACTTACAACTTTAATATTTAAATCCTTAAGTTTAATTGCTAAATCTTTGGCGTCAGATTCTTCTGAAACACAGACTAATTCCGGCTTGTACTTTCTAGCCTGTTGTTCGATTAGAGAAATATTCTTGCCGCAGCTTAGGGCTACGACATTTAAATCATTTTTTTCATCTACGATAGATAAGGTTTGGGTTCCAATAGAACCGGTAGAGCCTAAAATTGCGATATTTTTCAAATTAAGCCTCCTAAGTAAAAGATAATTGGTGCGGTAATAATTACGCTGTCAAAGCGATCTAAGATACCACCATGACCGGGAATTAAGTTACCGTAATCTTTAATATCATTGTTTCGTTTAATGGCAGATGCTGCCAAGTCCCCAATCATAGAAATCAATGCGCCAATACATGCGCCAATAGAAAGAACTACAATTTCTGGAATGTAGATTCCCATTGGATCTCTAAAAATATAACAGTACAAAGCTGTCAAAAGGGCTGATCCTACTACGCCACCTACAGCTCCTTCAATAGACTTTTTAGGACTAAGGATTGGAGCCATTTTATGCTTGCCAAATAAGACGCCCACACAGTAAGCACAAGTATCACATCCCCATGAACAAAGGAAAATCAACCATACGAGGTACTTTCCTCTTCCTTCGATCATTCTTGTCTGATAGATATAGGATAACATAACGGACACATAAAAAATGCCGAAATATGATGCCATAAATTCACGAATTTCGTACTTTGGATAACGGAATACATAAAATCCTAATAGTACAATCAAAAAGGCAATTAAAATAGGAAATGAAAGACCCCTAGGTAATACGGAAATGGATAAATAATACAAAACTGTTGCGATATATCCCACATATCCTAGGGAATGGTTGTGAATCTTAAATACACGGTAAAACTCAAACAATCCAATCAGAGAAATTACAAGAGTAGAACCAAGTAAAATATAGCCTCCACTAATAATAAAAAATAATGCTAATATTACA
>JAILMB010000143.1 GCA_024692825.1 Lachnospiraceae bacterium
TTCCAGGAATTCGCGCAGCAGTTTGTTCAGATCCTACTACAGCTCGTCTTGTAAAACAGCATAACAATGCAAACATCATTGCGTTTGGTGCACGTATTGTGGGAAGTGAAGCTGCAAAGGACATTTTAGATGCTTATATGAATGCAGAGTTTGAGGGCGGACGTCATCAGGAACGTATTGATTTAATTACAGAAATTGAAAAGAAACATTCGAAATAAAAAGTAAAAAAATGTAGGGAGATTTGCTGATAGAGGAATTTACACATTGTTTAATTGATGTGTGCCTTGCAATTTAATGCATATTCGTGTAAAATGTTAGAAGTTATTTTGTGTATTTTAGGAGGAATTAATAATGATTACAGCCGGAGATTTTAAGAACGGTGTTACTATTGAGTATGATGGTAAAGTGTGCCAGATCGTTGAATTTCAGCATGTAAAGCCTGGAAAGGGTGCTGCTTTCGTTCGTACTAAGCTTAAGGATATCGTTAATGGTGGTGTAGTAGAAACTTCTTTCAGACCTACTGAGAAATTCCCTACAGCACACATTGATCGTAAAGATATGCAGTATCTTTACTCTGACGGTGATTTATTCAACTTCATGGATGTTGAGACTTATGATCAGATCGCTTTATCTCAAGATGATATCGGTGATTCACTTAAGTTCGTAAAAGAAAATGAGATGGTTAAGATCTGCTCATACAAGGGAAATGTATTTGCAGTTGAACCTCCTCTATTTGTTGAACTTCAGATTACTGATACAGAGCCAGGATTCAAGGGAGATACAGCTACTGGTGCTACAAAGCCTGCTACAGTTGAAACAGGTGCTGTTGTTAACGTACCTTTATTCGTTAACCAGGATGATGTGATTAAAATTGATACTAGAACTGGAGAATATTTATCTCGAGTTTAAGAAAGGGGTTTATGGAGTATAAGAGCCTACCTCTTTCTCAAATTTTACGAGAAAGAGAGATTTACGTTATTTTTGATGAAGAATTTCAAAAAGCAACATGGTTAGAACTTTCTGCTTTACAAAATTCAGAGAGCACCATGGAAGATTTATATACAGATAAAATTGTGCCGAAGGAAGTTTTGGATATCATAGATGAACGTATTCAAAATGAGGTCAAATTTAACGCGTAATTTTTAAGCCACTGACGTTTTTGTCGGTGGCTTTTTTTATAGGTGTTTGATATAATTTTTTTATGATTATTTAAACAGGGGGGACGCACCTTTGAATGATTTAACGAGAATAAAATATTTCAATGATATTTTCGAAATTTTTTCATCCAAAGAAGATGGACATTTTACATTTTGGGCGGATTATAATGAAGGAAGTGTATACTGGAGCCGTGATATGATGGAGTATTATGGATTCCCTGCACAGATTGTTGCAGAAAAGGGTGCATTGGATTTTTACAAGAGTCGAATCCATCCAGAAGATTTGCCAGCATATGAAGAACAAGTGGATGATATGTTTTCGAATCGAAGTGAGTGGATGCATTCCACTTATCGCATTTTGAATAAGGACAATGTGTATGTGACTTGTACCACAGATGCGAAGCTTTTTCGCGGATCGGAAGGAAAACCGATTTTCTTTGCCGGGAAAGTAATCAATCATGAAGTCTCAGAGATCATTGATCCGGTTACCGGTCTTTATAACCGAACCAAGCTTTTGACTCAGATGACAAAGTACGAGAATGCAAAACGCGCTTATTACTTGATGATAATTGGAATCCGTAATTTTGTGTCTGTAAATGATACCTTTGGCTATCGAATGGGAAACAAAGTCTTAAAGGAGATTGCAACCTATGCACGAGGCCTGCGATTGGATGGTCATGTTTTCCGTGTTGAGGGAACAAAGTTTGGATTCATCCTAAAGGCAGATCGACATTCAAAAGAGGACCTTACAAATATCTATCGAAGATTTCAGGCCTTTCTAGAAAATGATCTAATCGTAGATGGAAAGAAGATCACCCTAAATATTTGTGGAGGAGCAGTTCGTGCCAAGGAACCATATTTAGAACATAATCCTATTTTAAATAGCGCCTTATATGCTATATCAAAAGCAAAGGAACAAAATCTCACGACGCTTCTTTTCGATGAAGAAGAAAATGAACAGGATGAAAGACATTTAATGAAGACTCTTTCTGCAATTCGAAAGGATATGATAGGGGAGCAAAGAAACTTTCATTTAGAGTATCAGCCCATTGTGGGTGCAAATGATGGATCTACTACAGGAATGGAAGCCTTACTTCGTTGGAGTTCCGAAGAGATTGGAAACGTACCGCCGAGTGAGTTCATTCCCTGGCTTGAAAAAGACGGTAGATTTTATGAACTGGGAAATTGG
Source organism: Lachnospiraceae bacterium (assembly GCA_024692825.1). GTDB lineage: Bacteria > Bacillota > Clostridia > Lachnospirales > Lachnospiraceae > JAILEN01. The sequence continues at coordinate 2,347 of JAILMB010000143.1, forward strand.
ATTATCCGCCAAGCGATTCGCGATGCTTCAGATATAGTGAAAGCACGACCGGATTTTATGTTGAATATTAATATTGCATATCCACAGATTCAAAGAGAAGAATTCGTGGATGACGTGGTTCGAATTATTGAGGAGGAGAACTTCCCTCCAAAGAACATTAAATTTGAACTGACAGAGCGCTGCAAGTTATTAAATATGGAGATGCTGCGTAATAAGATGATTTCCTTAAAATCAATGGATGCCATGGTGGCATTGGATGATTTTGGAACGGGCTATTCTGCCCTGGATTTACTGATTAATTTGCCGGTAGATCAAATAAAAATTGATCGCAGTTTTGTCTTTGATATTCAAGAAGATTTACAAAAACAAAGTCTGCTTCGTGCCATTACAAATTGTGCAAAGGAGCTTGGAAAAACAGTTTGTATAGAGGGGATTGAAGATGATGATCTGGCGATTTATTTAAGCAAGAACTTTTATGTAAGTCATTTCCAGGGATTTTATTATTCAAAACCTATGGTAATCAATGACGTAATAAACTGGATAGAAAAACACTAGAGGAAAAAAGATGAACATTAGAGAAGAAGCACATAAGATGAAGCTTGCCTCACCAAAGATGGCAGCTTCATCTATCGAGACTAGAAATCAGGCGCTCAAAGCCATTGCAGTTGCCTTAAATGAGAAAAAGGAAGAAATCTTTTTGGCAAATCAAAAGGATTTGCAGGCTGCAAAGGAAGCCGGCATTTCAGATGCCGTATATAAGAGATTAAAGTTTGACGAGGGTAAACTATTAGCAGTTACAGAAGGATTAGAACAGCTTCAAGGCTTAGAGGATCCGGTTGGAAATGTTTTGTTTACTCGTCAGCTGGATGAGGGACTTATTCTAAAAAGAATATCCTGCCCTATTGGTGTAATCGGCGTGATTTTTGAAGCTCGACCAGATGCTTTGGTTCAGATTTCATCTCTTTGTATTAAGAGCGGAAACTGTGCGATTTTAAAAGGTGGAAAGGAAACGGCTGAAACAAATCGCTGCCTGTTTTCCATTATTAAAAAAACGGCAGTAGAAGCAGGCCTTCCGGAGGAATGCTTACTCCAGGCGGAGGCCCATAGTGAGATTGATGATCTTTTGTCCTGCAATAAGGATGTGGATCTTTTGATTCCAAGAGGTTCTAACGCATTTGTTTCCTACATTATGAATAATACCAAGATTCCGGTTATGGGACATGCTGATGGAATTTGCCACGTCTATGTAGACAAGGATTGCGATTTTGAAAAATCCATTCCTATTGTTGTAGATGCAAAGACTCAGTATACAGCTGCTTGCAATGCAGTAGAGACTTTATTGGTACACGAATCTATAGCAGATGAATTTTTACCAAGGGTGGCAAAGGCACTTTGTGATGCAAAGGTTTCCTTGTATGCAGAGGGAAAAGCCATGGAGCTTGCCAATGCAAATCCTTTGACAGAAGAGGGATATCACAAAGAATATTTGGATTTGAAGCTTTCTGTTAAACTGGTTTCCTCTGTAGAAGAAGCAGTAGAACATATCAATGCCTATGGTTCACATCATACAGATGCGATTTTAACAGAGAATAATGAGACAGCGGAATACTTCATGCAGATGGTTGATTCAGCAGGTGTATATCAGAATGCCTCTACGAGATTTGCCGATGGTTTCCGTTATGGATTTGGTGCAGAAGTAGGTATTTCTACCAGCAAGATTCATGCAAGAGGACCTGTAGGTCTCGAAGGTCTGATGACCTATAAGTATAAGCTCTATGGATCAGGTCAGATTGTAGGCGATTATGCTTCAGGTAAAAGTCAGTTCCATTTTAAAGAGCTGTAATAAAAAGGAGGTCTTCTATAGACCTCCTGATACATTTTAATATATTCTAATACATTCTAAAATATTCTAAAATATCCTAATATATTTTAATACATTTTAATACATTCTATTCTATTATTTCGTAACGCTTGAAAATCTTATCCTCACCGCACACCTGTCGAGTGCCGTCAGAATCTGTGATGATGTAATCATCTTCTCCAATAAAAGTACGGCCTCTGCGGTGGAAAATATAAGGACAAACGTAATCCCCAATTTCATTTTTTATCTTGATTAAGGAATCAGTGTTAATCCATCCTTTGGTAACGACGTCAGACCATAGTTCAAATCCGTCTTCCATACCTTTGTTTAATTCATATTTTTCAACGGTGGCTTCCAATGGAACTCTTCTGCATTTCATAGAAAATCACAACCTTTCTCTCCCTTTTTCCTAATTCTAATTCATTTAAATGAAATCTGCAATCAAAACAATTCAAGAAAGAAGGGAAAAATATGGGAAACGTAGAAATAGTAACTTTGAAAACCGGGGAGAAAGTACTACTAAAGATAAAAGCAAAACAGAATTCCTTTTTAGAAGAGGAAGATGGCAGCGGGGAATTTGTCAGAAAGTCCTATAGCCGTTTAGTGGAGATTATAGAAGAGAAAACCATTTTAGGACGCAAGGTGATAGTGGAGGAGTATGTAAAAGGGAATACCTTAGATGAGATTATAAGAGGGAAAGCAACGCCTTTACTTGGGGTAGCTCGCGGGTCGGAAATTGTGTGGAAAACCTCAGAGTTTTTAGAAGAAGAAATTATTGAAATTGGAATTCAGCTTTGTGAGGGAATCCGTTTTTTGCATTGGCAAAAGACGCCAATCATTCATGGAGATATAAAACCTGAAAATATCATGCTGCTTCGTAGAAATCCCATAGAGATTAAACTTTTAGATGTAGATGATGGGGTGGAACTAAGGGAAGAAAGACTTTTAAAACAATATCGGGGAACCATTGGATTTTGTCCTCCGGAAGTGACAAAAGGGCGGGAAGTTTGTTTTCAAACAGATATTTATGGCATTGGAAAAACATTGGAGTTTTTGCTTTATGGAAGTAGACAGAAGTTTTTTGAAATGAAAGAGGGAAGCCGGGGAATAAAATCCCACAAAAAGAGACTATTAAGGATTATAAAAAAAGCAACTGCACCAAATCCGAATCATCGATTTGTTACAGTTGCTGAATTTAAAAAGGAACTAGCAGCTATTTTGTCTGAGTATTAATGTAATTGCTCTTATACTTGGAGTAAACGATTTTTTGGCTGCTGTACAAGCCGTAATAGCCGGAAACCATATAACTTAGGGCAATGGCCAGTAAAAAGTATGGTGCCGCATCCATGCCGAATAATTCCAAACAAATGATAAAGGATGTAATAGGGGAGTTTGTAACTCCACAAAATACTGCGCCCATACCGATGGCTGCGCATAAGGAAGGGGCAAATCCTATCATAGATCCAAACATGCAACCAAAAGATGCACCAATAAAGAAGGATGGAACAATCTCTCCCCCTTTATATCCGGCGGTAATACAGATTACCGTAAATAGAATCTTTATTAAGAAGGCAAAGGTATCGGTTTCACCATCCATACAGTCTATAATATAGTCAACTCCAGCTCCATTGTAGGATTGATCTCCAACAAGAAGGGTAAGAACTAGTGCAATAGAACCACCAATCAAAGCGCGAAGATAAGGATTCTTTAGATATTTTTTTGCAAGTTTATCTGACTGGTGAAGAGATGCACAAAATAAAATGCTCACAAGTCCACAAAGAATTGCTAAAAATGCAGTTTCTAATCCGGAACCTAAACCAAAGGAAGGAATCGCTTCAATAGTATAGCTTGCGTTTGGTGCTCCTAGATAGATGGCCACTCCTCTGGCAACAAAAGAGGCAATAACACAAGGAAGTAAAGCAGCGTAGTGCATAATTCCCACAGATACCACTTCCATTGAGAAAATAGCAGCAGCCATAGGTGTGCCAAAGAGGGCAGAAAAGACGGCACTCATTCCAACCATAATCATTGTCTTTTTGTCGGTATCGTTAAATCGAAATAATTTTCCAACAGAGTTTCCAATACTTCCGCCGAGCTGTAAGGCCGCTCCTTCTCGTCCTACAGAAGCGCCAACAAAATGGGAAAAAATAGTAGATATAAAAATAAGACCAGACATACGTTTTGGAATGTTGTCATCGGAATGAATGGCAGAGAGTACAAGATTTGTTCCGCCGTCATTGTCGTAGTTTGCTAAATGATACATCAATCGAATAAGAACTGCGCCAATAGGAAGGAGAGCTAATACCCAAGGGTGTTCCAAACGGTAAGCAGTAACACCTTTGATGCCATGATAAAAAATCGCTCCGATGATTCCTAATACCACACCGACAATAAAGGAAAAAACTATCCAGCGTAGTGTGGTAAACATTCGGTCTTTGTTGTGATTTAAACTTTTAATTAATCGTTTTTGATCCATGATTTCACCTCATGAAAACTCTAACATTTCCTTGTTTCAAATACAAGATTTCTTTGCCCCTTTATAAAAATATGATATTATATAACATATGTAACTTACTGTATTGTTCACTTAAATATTGTTGGGGAAATCTATGGGGGATTTTTTAGCGCAGTTCCGTGTTGACAGTGTAAATCACAGAGAATTTCATAAAAGCACTGTGAAATATATCAAGGACAATCATGAATATGTAGGACGATCCAATCGAATGATGTTGATTCGAGTATCGTTTATTGTAGAAATTCTTTTAGCTATCTATTTTATCTTATCCTTAAATGTTTTTAAAAGTTGGAATGTAACAGGAATTTATGCCGTCAATTTTTTGGTGAATGGATTGCTTTTACTCCTTTTTTTGGTGTCTTACTGGAAGCGGGAAGTGCCGGTAAAAAAGACCATTCATGCCTGCGAGCTATATCAGTTTTACATTATGATGTTTTTAGTGGTGATTAGTCTCGCACCTCTTGAAATGGAAAGTCCTGCAGTATACTTTGCACCCTTAGGCATTGTTTTTGCAGTTGTTTTTATTATTCCCTGGTATCACATGATTTCATTATTCGCCCTGGAATGTCTAATCATGATAGTGGCTAGTTTTTTCTTGAAATCCAGAGATGTTTTTTCCATAAATTTATTCTCCTCCATCGTGGCTTGCTTTGTTTTTTGTTATATAGCAATGAATCTGTACGAGTTTCGTATCTCAGAAAGTATTGCCAAGGGAAAACTGAAAGTATTAGCTGGTATAGACAAACTGACCGGCTTATACAACAAGGGAAACATGGAAAATCTCTGCGTGGAATATTTTGATAAACACGATGAGAACGTAGCGATTCTGATTATCGACTTTGATAATTTCAAGATAGTAAATGACACCTTCGGACATCAGCAGGGAGATCAGGTTTTAAAAGCCTTTGGAAGCGTATTGAAGTCTTGTACAAGTGAAGAAGACTACGTGGGTCGAATTGGTGGCGACGAGTTTATGATTATGGTAATAAAAGACCCGTCAGTGGAAACTGTGTCAAATATGGCAGATCTGATTATTGAAAAAACCCATGATATTTTAGCAAGTGAATTGCTATTTAAATTTTCCTGTTCTATTGGTATTGCATTTCGAAATCAGAAAGAAGGGGCTTCCTATGACATGATTTTTTCCTATGCTGATCGTGCGCTTTATCAGACGAAGGAAAATGGCAAGGATGGAAAGAGCATCTTTACAGAAGAAATGCTAAAACAGCATGCTTTCAAGTCTGTGCTTTTAGTGGATTCCTTAAAGGTTTCAAGAGCATTGTTAGTAAGCTGCCTGGAGCGACGCTATCACTTATATGAATCAAACAATGGACTTCATGCATTGCAGCTTTTAGAGGGTAGAAATACGCTTGTAGATACGGTTATTATTGATATAGATCCTAGCAATAGTCATGTACAGGAATTGCTGGATTTGTTGAAAGAATATGATAAGGCGAGAGAAAAAACAGTATTTTTGGTTATGAACAAACATCAGCAGTTACACTATGATGTAGAAGGATTGAATGTGGAATTTATTATGAAACCGATAGATACTGTGGAAGTAGTAAGAAAGGTTCGGGAAGTAATCGGATAGGAGGAATTATGAATCCAGTATACGAGAAATTAAATAAAGCATATGAGAGTATTCGTAGTCAGACAGATTTTGAGCCGGAGATAGCTTTGGTTTTAGGATCTGGACTAGGGGATTACGCGGATTCTATGAAAGTAGAAAGTTATGTGGATTACAAGGATATTGAAGGATTTCCTGTTTCTACTGCACCGGGACATGTAGGAAGATTTGTCTTTGGCTATGTAGGCCATAAAAAAGTGGTTTGCATGCAGGGACGGGTTCATTATTACGAAGGTTATGAAATGGAAGATGTGGTACTTCCGATTCGTTTGATGAAGATGCTTGGGGCAAAGATTTTGTTTTTAACCAATGCTTCCGGAGGTATCAAAACAGGATTTAAAGCTGGAGATTTGATGATGATAACAGATCAGATTTCTTTCTTTGTTCCATCACCTGTTCGAGGTGAAAATATCAAGGAGCTTGGCGTTCGATTTCCGGATATGAGTCATATCTATGACGAAGAGCTGCAAGTGGTGCTCCGTAAGTGTGCCAGTGATTTGAATATCAACTTAAAAGAAGGTGTTTATGTTCAAACCAAAGGACCAAACTACGAGTCTCCTGCAGAAGTAAATCTATGTCGAATGCTTGGAGCAGATGCAGTTGGAATGAGTACAGCTTGTGAAGCGATTGCGGCAAACCATATGGGAATGCAAATTTGCGGTGTATCTTGTATTTCAAATCTGGCAGCAGGAATTTCACCTACACCTTTGTCAGAAGAAGAGGTGATTGAAGCCGGAAAAGCAGTTTCGAAGAAGTTTAGCGCTTTGGTTACAGAAGCCATTCAAAAGTTTTAATAAATACTGAGAAGAAACAGAGATTTTTAGCGAGAAGATAGGATAGCGAAATTGGGGGATTTGGCATGAATATTAAGTTTAAAAATGCACGTATTTTAAAAACGGATATTAAAAATCACAGCTTTGAAATCGTAAGTGGTGAGCTTTGGGTAAAGGGTAATGAAATCTATTACATCGGAGATGGAAATGATGTAGGAAATCTTCCTGGGGAGAACGAAGTTCTTGTTTGGGAGAGGGAATACGACTGTAAGAATAATCTTTTAATGCCGGGATTTAAAAATGCCCACACCCATACAGCCATGACCCTTCTTCGAAGCTTTGCAGATGATTTGCCACTGCAAAGCTGGCTCTATGATTCTGTATTCCCAAGAGAAGGTCAACTGGTAGAAGAGGATATTTACTGGTTAGATATTTTAGGCATAATGGAGTATCTCACGTCAGGAATTACTTCTAATTTTGATATGTATTTTTTCCCTCCAATGAATGCGAAAGCTTCCGTAGATTGCGGATTTCGTACAGTACAGACTTCAGGACTGAACAATTTTGGAGGTTCTTGTGAGACCTTGGAAGAAAACTATAACGTCGTAAATGATATGGGAGAACTTTCTTCTTTTATCATGGGATTTCATGCAGAGTACACCACTTCCATGGAACTTATGGAGGGCATTGCAAAGCTTTGTGAAAAATATAAAAGTCCTATGTTTATGCACAACTCTGAAACAGAGTTAGAGGTAAAAGAGTGCATAGAGCGCTGGGGAAAAACTCCTACCCAACTAACAGATTCTTTAGGCATGTATAAATACGGTGGCGGTGGATATCACTGTGTGTGGATGGATGATAAGGATTTTGAAATCTTTAGAGAAAGAGGATTGTATGCAGTTACAAATCCTGGTTCCAACACGAAACTAGCCAGTGGCATTGCACCGATTACAAGATATCTAAAAGAAGGCATCCATTTGGCACTAGGCACAGATGGTCCGGCATCAAACAATTGTCTTGATATGTTTCGAGAGATGTTTTTGATGACGGGATTGGCAAAATTAAGAGAAATGGATGCAGCCACTGTTCCGGCAGAAGAAGTGCTTTTTGCAGCAACTGCAGGAGGAGCCCATGCCATGAACTTGAGAGACTGCGATTCTTTGGAGGTTGGAAAGAAGGCAGATATCATTTTAATCGACCTTATGCAGCCAAATATGCAGCCGGAAAATAACATTGTGAAAAATATTGTCTATTCTGGAAGCAAACAGAATGTTAAAATGACTATGGTAAATGGTAGAATCCTATATGAAGATCAAAATTACTTTATAGGATTTGATCCAAAAGAAATATATGCGAAAGCAAATACAATTATTGGAAGAATGAAATAATGCTAAAAGTTACCTTTGTACATCACAGCTGTTTTGTTGTGGAACTTGATCACACCTTACTGGTGTTTGATTATTTTCCTAAGGAAGCAGTGAAAGAATATCACTTTACGGGAGAGATGCCTCCTTTTCCAGAGGGAAAGAAAATCTATGTTTTTGCCAGTCACAAGCACAGAGATCACTTCTCCCTAGAAGTGCTGCGCTGGTTAGAAGAATATCCGGATATTACCTATATTTTTTCAAAAGATATTCGACTTGGAAGAAATTATTTACTTCGCAATGGAATAGATCCGGGTGTAAAAAAACATATTAAGTATGTGACAGCCATAAATGAGTATGAAGTTGATGAATTAAAGGTGCAAACCCTTAAATCCACAGATGAAGGAGTGGCATTTATAGTGGATGTAGAAGGCCTTTGTATTTATCATGCAGGAGATCTCCACTGGTGGAATTGGGGACAAAAAGACGAATTATATAGCGAGGCTTATGGTACTGCATACAAACGAGAGCTTCGCCGTATTGGAGAAAAACATATCGATATCGCTTTTGTAGTATTAGACCCTAGAATGGGAGATGAAGGCTATGCCCTTGGTATGGAGCATTTTGTGAAAAATATTTCTTGCGATTTGGTATTCCCGATGCATTTGTGGCAGGATTTTGATTTGATACAGAAGTTTAAATCTCGTCCGCAAATTGCTCATTTTAAAGATAAGATTATAGATATCGACAGAGAAAATTTGATTTTTCAAATAGAGGAGTAGGAAAAGGAAATGCCCCTATCGCAGAGATAGAGAAAGAAATCGGTGAAGATAATGACTGTGGAAGAACAGTATAATTTAGCATTGAAAATAGCTACAAAAGCCCATGAAGGTCAACTGGACAAAAGCGGAGTCTCGTATATTGAACATCCCAAGGCTGTTGCAGAATTTTGTAAAAATCCCCGGGCAAAGGTGGTTGCACTATTGCATGACACCATAGAAGACACCTGGGTGACAGAGGATTATTTGCGAGAGCAAGGCTTTGACGAAGATATTATTCGTGCTGTAGTACTAGTAACCAAGTGGGAAGGCTTTAATGTGCAAAGAGATACCCATACCTATCTATCAGGAATCAAGGCAGATCCCCTGGCACGAGAAGTAAAAATGGGAGATCTTCTTCACAACATGGATCCCACTCGCGTCATTCCGGATATGGAACTGAAAGCCAAAAAATCGCGTTTTTACTATCGAGAGTTTCTATACCTCTACCTGGATGACATGAAATCCTACACATCGGAGTAGATGACAAAAGTCCCCACCTTACTTGGTGGGGACTTACTATTTTGGGTTAGTGCTAATGTATATTTTTCTTCGGCACCGTCTCCGCTTTACTTCATCCCGGTGAATGTCTGTAAAGTGCTGACTCCTAAAGTCGTCAGCCCAACAGCCATACACAGTGTATTCAGAACGCTCCGCGGATGTCTTTCAGAAAAATACACATTAGCCCAAAACTGATAAATATTATTTTCTTCCACCAAGTATGGTGGGGACTTATTATTTGATGACTTCTACGGTGTAGTCGGTGGTGAAGGAATCCGCGATGCCTTCGGAGATGTAGATGGTGTCATCTTCGGCGATTAGAATGACATCGAAGAGGTCTTTGTGCTCTCTCCAAAAGGAAATGGCTCCATCTAAGTCCATGACAAAGAGGGCTGTGTCATACCCATCGGCATCTATGCCGCTTTTTGTGACAATAGAGACAGATTTTAGGGTGCTTTCTGTTGGCCTTCCTGTGGAGGGGTCAAAGATATGTCGATAGGTAATCCCGTCTTCTTCAAAGTAGCGCTCATATCCACCGGCGGTTGTAACAGCGCAGTCAGAAGTGGATAAGATACCAACATAGTCAGAGTCTTCTGCGTCTTTGTCAGGCTTTTGAATGGCTACATTCCAATTAGTGCCATCTGTTTTAGAACCAACGAGCTGTACATTTCCTCCTAGGTTAATGAGCCCACTTTCAATATCGTATTCTTTGAAAATATCAGCAACTTTTTGAGAGGCATATCCCTTTGCAATGGTTCCAAGATCAATCATCATGCCTTTTTTATCAAAAGAAACAGTGGCAGAACCATCGTCGTGATAGGAAAGGTGAAGCTTATCACTTCCGATTAAGGGAAGAAGTTCTTCAATACGATTTTCTGTAGGTACTTTGTAATCCTGAGTGGTAAATCCCCATTCGTAAACTAAGGGATAAACGCTAATATCGTAAGTACCATAGGTTTCGTTGTAATAGTCTATGGATTTTTGAATTAAAAAGGCGGTGTCTTCGGAGACGTCTCCTCCTCCATTGGCATTTACCTGAGCAATTTCAGAAGTGTCAATGTTTGTGGAGAAAATATCTTCCAGATAGGTTATTTCTTTTGTGGCTGCTGTTACCGCTTCCTGGGCGTTTTTACCATAGGCCGTAAGTGTCATATAGGTATCCATGGCAAATAAGGTAGTGGAGTATTCTTTTTTATTTGAAAAAATGTTTGTTACATCAGATGCATCACAACTTGTGAGCATAAGAGAGGTAAGACAAAGTGCAATAAGGAGTAATCCTTTTTTAAAAGAGCGTGTGGTTTTCATGGTGTTCATAAAATACCCTCGGCAGGAAACCTATTTGCTTTAGCAGATGGGAGGAATGCCGCCTTTCTTTACTACTGACACTACCTAAGTAGTGTCTTATTTATAGTTACAATTGTTTTTCAACAAAAATAATTGTATAATAAGTTTGTTGAAAGATTTAAGTTTGAGGTGACAGTAATGGAACAAACAATTGTAGCAAAAATTCAGATTAAAGTTTCGACTTCTGACTATGTATTATTACACGATACCATGAAGTCTTATTCTGATGCCTGCAATTCTGTATCCGAATATGTATACACCTCACATGATTTAAAGCGTTTTCACATCAATCAAATGCTTTACAACGATTTGCGTACCAACTATGGTATGCGTTCTCAAATGGCTCAATCTGTAATTATCACAGTAATTGCGAGATATAAGACTATTCTCACAAATCAAAAGGAATGGATAAAGCCTGTATTTCGTAAACCGCAACTTGACCTTGTATGGAACAGAGATTATTCCCTAAACAAAACAAAGGATATATTTTCTGTAAATACTCTAAATGGTCGTATTAAGTGTGGTTTCTTTACTAATGGTTTCGAGCAATACTTTGAGAATAACTGTAAATTTGGTACTGCTAAACTTACTTTTAAGCATGGTAAGTTCTTTTTGCATATTCCTGTAACATATGAGATTAATGAACTTACTA
>JAILMB010000148.1 GCA_024692825.1 Lachnospiraceae bacterium
GAATTGGCAATTAATGCGGAGTATTGATTCTCTGTCTGCATTGTGGATATTAACTCGTCTAAGAAATACTGTAGGGTTTTTTGTTTTTCTTCTCTGATGTGGTAGAGATGAGCCTCTGTATCACTTTGTGTTTGTTTGAAACAGGATAAGAAGGAAATCTCAGAGTTGGATAACTCAGATAATTTTTTCCCGTCAATCCATAAAACGATTCGCTCGTAAATTCCACTATCTTCACGAAAAACTGGCTGGTGCAACTCTAAAGGAGACATCAAAAGCAGATCTCCCGGATGAAGGTGATATGTTTTATTCTCTACTAAATAATCAACATTACCAGAAATAAAGTAATATACTTCATAAAAGTCATGATGATGTAATTGTATCGGCTGTTTTTCCTGTGATGGATGATAACTGTTGATATCATCTCTTCTGTGGTGAATCTCAAATTCGGAGTGTTTCATATCCGAATTGAAAAGTCCAGATTCTATAATAGACAAGGCATTCCCTCCCAAATAAGTTATATTAACAATAGACAGTATAACACTTAATATTCACTTTTACAATTCAAATGAATAAAATAACAATAGTATATTGTAAAAAAAGAGGTTATTATGAAGTCAGTAAAGTTGAAACGCAAATTGGAGGTATATATATGAAGTTATCATTTCGTTGGTATGGTCCAGAGGACCCTGTAACATTAAATCACATTCGTCAGATTCCAGGAATGGATTCTATCGTAACAGCTGTTTATGATGTGCCTGTTGGCGAAGTTTGGCCTGAAGAATCAATCGCAAACTTAAAGAAACAGACAGAAGATGCTGGTTTAAACTTTGAAGTAATCGAAAGTATTCCAGTTCACGAAGACATTAAGCTTGGAAAACCTACTAGAGATAAATACATTGAAAACTATTGTGAAAATATTAGACGTGTAGCAAAAGCCGGTATCAAGTGTGTATGCTACAACTTCATGCCAGTATTTGACTGGACAAGAACACAGCTTGACCATCCACTTGGAGATGGTTCTACATCTTTGGTTTACTATCAGTCACAGGTTGACAAGGTAAATCCTTTAAATGGTGATAGCGATTTAACACTTCCTGGTTGGGATGCAAGTTATACAAGAGAAGAATTAGCAGCAGTTGTTGCTGAGTACAATCAGATGACAGAAGATGATCTTTGGAATAACTTAGAGTACTTTATTAAAAAGATTATCCCTGTAGCAGCTGAATGCAATGTAAACATGGCAATTCATGAAGATGATCCATGCTGGAGCATTTTTGGTTTACCTCGTATCATTGTTGATGAGAAGAGCTTAGATCGTTTCTTATCATTATATGATGATCCACATCATGGAATTACACTTTGTACCGGATCTTTAGGATGCTCTGCAAAGAACGATGTAGCTTCTATGGCTTATAAATATGCAAAGATGGGAAGAATTCACTTTGCTCATTTAAGAAATGTAGCATTGGTAGAAGATGGATTTGAAGAGAGAGCACATCTTTCTTCTTGCGGTTCATTAGATATGTATGCAATCGCTAAGGCACTTCATGACGGTGGATTCACCGGATATGTAAGACCTGATCATGGAAGAATGATCTGGGGAGAAACAGGTCGTGCTGGATATGGTCTTTATGATAGAGCTTTAGGTGCAACCTACATTAACGGTTTATTTGAAGCAATTGAAAAGAATGATAAATAAGAAAGAAGGTATATAAAATGAGCGATTATAGTTTAAATCTTAAAGGAAAAGTTGCAGTAGTTACAGGTGCAGGCGGAGTTTTGTGCTCTATGTTTGCAAAGACATTAGCTGAGCAGGGTGCAAAGGTTGCACTCTTAGATTTAAATGATGAAGCTGCTGAAGCTTATGCAAAAGAAATCAGAGACGCTGGTTTTGAAGCAAAGGGATATAAGGCAAACGTTTTAGAAAAAGAAAGCTTAGAAGCTTGCCATGAGGCAGTATTAAAAGACTTCGGTCCTTGTGATATCTTAATCAACGGTGCTGGTGGAAACAACGCAAGAGCAAATACAACAAATGAATATTATGAATTAGGTGATGAAGATAAAGAAGATTTAGTATCTTTCTTTGATTTAGATCAGTCTGGTGTTCAGTTTGTATTCAACTTAAACTTCATTGGTACTTTACTTCCTACACAGGTATTTGCAAAGGATATGGTTGGTCGTGAAAACTGCAGCGTTATTAACATTTCATCAATGAACGCTTTCACACCACTTACAAAGATTCCTGCATACTCTGGAGCAAAGGCTGCAATCTCTAACTTCACACAGTGGTTGGCAGTTCACTTCTCTAAGGCTGGTATCCGTGTTAACGCAATTGCACCAGGATTTTTTGTAACAAAGCAGAACAAAGACTTACTCTTCGATGAGAATGGAAATCCTACTCCTCGTACAGAAAAGATTTTAGCTGCTACTCCAATGGGACGTTTCGGTGAAGCTGAAGAGTTAAACGGAACATTACTTTATCTCTTAAATGAAAAGATGGCCGGATTTGTAACAGGTGTTGTTATTCCTATCGATGGCGGATTCTCAGCATATTCAGGAGTATAGTATATGAGAGCATTTATGGATGAAGATTTTCTTTTGACAAATGATGTGGCAAAGAAGCTATATCACGATCATGCAGAAAAAATGCCTATCGTAGATTACCATAATCATTTGTCACCAAAGGAAATTTACGAAAATAAAAACTACGAAAGTATTACAGATGCCTGGCTTGGTGGAGACCACTACAAGTGGCGCGCCATGAGAGGAAATGGTATCGATGAGGAAAAGATTACAGGAAGTGCAGCTTCTTATGATAAATTTGAAGCATGGGCATCTACAATTCCTGAACTTTTCGGAAATCCTTTGTATCATTGGACGGGATTGGAGTTAAAGAGATATTTTGGCATCGATACTCCATTTGGTCCAAAGACAGCAAAAGAGACTTATGATAAATGTAATGAATTATTACAAAAAGAAGATTTTCGAGTAAGAGATCTTTTGGTAAAAATGAATGTAGTAGAACTATGTACTACAGATGATCCTGCAGATAGTCTGGAATACCATTTAAAACTAAAAGAAGAAGAGACTCGTTTCCACGTACGTCCTTCTTATAGACCTGAAAAGGCAATGGGCATTCGTAAGGCAGGTTATGCAGATTACATCAAAAAACTTGCAGAAGTTGCTGAGTGCGAAATTACAGACTATGATAGTTTAGTAGCAGCTTTGACCAAGCGTCTGGACTTCTTCTATGAAGCAGGATGTCGTATCACTGACCACAGCTTAGAAGGTGGTATTTATAAAAAGTGTACAAAGAAAGAAGCAGATGCAATCTTTAAAAAGCGTCTCGTAGCAGATGAAGCAAATGCGGAAACAGCTGAAGATGAATTATATGGACTCTCTCAGTCAGATGAAGTAAAATTTAAGGGATGTTTGTTAACAGATTTGGCAAAGGAATATCACAAACGTGATATGGTAATGCAGCTTCATATTGGAGCAATGCGAAATAACTCCACAAGAATGTTTAATCGTTTAGGCGTAGATTGTGGATTTGATTCAGAAGATGACTTTAATTACGCTGCTGAACTTTCTGCTCTTTTAGACAGTGCAGATATTACCGGAGAATTACCAAAGACAATTTTATATTGTTTGAATCCTAATGACATGGAAATGCTTGGATCAATGCTTGGAAACTTCCAGGATGGAAGCTGTCCGGGAAAAATTCAACTTGGACCAGCTTGGTGGTTCTGTGATCATAAAACAGGTATGGAACGCCAGATGCAAACCTTAATGGATTATGGCGTATTCAGTAGATTTACCGGTATGTTAACAGACTCAAGAAGCTTTTTATCCTTCTCTAGACATGAGTACTTCCGTAGAATCTTATGTAATATGGTAGGCGAAAAGGTAGAAAATGGTGAGTATCCTTGGGACGAGGAGTTCCTTGGACAAATGATTGAAAACATTTGTTATTACAATGCAAAGAATTATTTAGGAATATAAGAAGGAGACAATATGGACGTATTAGAACAGCTTAGCAAAATCGGAATTGTTCCGGTTGTAGCATTGGATGATGCAAAGGATGCTGCCCCTTTGGCAGACGCTTTAATGAAAGGTGGACTTCCTTGCGCAGAAGTTACTTTCCGTACCGATGCAGCTGAAGAAGCAATTCGCATCATGAGCGAAAAATATCCTGATATGTTAGTTGGTGCAGGAACTGTACTTACAACAGAGCAGGTAGATCGTGCCGTAGCAGCAGGAGCAAAGTTTATCGTTGCACCTGGATGCAATCCTAAGATTGTACGTTACTGTGTAGAGAAGAATATCCCAATGGCACCTGGTGTTGCTACAGCATCAGAGATTGAACAGGCTCTTGAATGTGGAGTTACAAATGTTAAATTCTTCCCTGCTGAAGCAAATGGTGGTTTAAATATGATTAAGAATTTAGCTGCCCCTTATGTAAATGTTAACTTTATGCCAACAGGCGGATTAAATATCAACAATGTAAGAGATTACTTACAGTATGATAGAATCTTTGCATGTGGTGGAACATGGATGGTTAAGAAGAACTTAATTTCTGAAGGTAAGTTTGATGAAATTGAGCGTCTCACAAGAGAAGCCGCAGATATTGTAAAAGAAGTACGAGGCTAAGGAGGAACCCATGGAATTAAATTTAAGAGACAGAAGTGAATGCAAATATGACGCAGTATCATTAGGAGAAGTTATGCTTCGCCTTGATCCAGGCGAAGGAAGAATCCGTACTGCTAGAAATTTTAGAGCTTGGGAAGGCGGCGGAGAATACAACGTTATCCGTGGCCTTAGAAGATGCTTTGGTTTAAATACAGCAGTTCTTACTGCATTTGCAGATAACGAAGTAGGTAAGTTAATGGAAGATTTCATCCTTCAGGGTGGAGTAGACACCTCCCTTATTAAATGGATGGATACAGACGGAATCGGACGTGTTTGTAGAAACGGATTAAACTTCACTGAAAGAGGATTTGGTATCCGTGGAGCAAAGGGATGTTCTGATAGAGCAAACACAGCTATTTCAAAAGCTACACCTGCTGATTTTGATTTTGATTACATCTTTGGTGAGCTTGGAGTTCGTTGGTTACATACTGGCGGAATTTACGCTGCATTATCTGAGCAGGCTTCAGAAACTGTTATTGAAGCAATTAAGACAGCAAAGAAGTACGGAACAATCGTATCTTATGACTTAAACTACCGTCCTTCTATGTGGTCTGCAATCGGTGGACAGGCTAAGGCTCAGGAAGTAAACAAAGAAATCGCAAAATATGTAGATGTTATGATCGGAAACGAAGAAGACTTTACTGCATGTCTTGGATTTGAAATTGAAGGAAATGATGCAAACCTTAAAGAGTTAAACATTGATGGATATAAGAAGATGATCAATGAAGCTGCTAAGGTTTATCCTAACTTCAAGGTTGTAGCAACTACACTTCGTACTGTAAAGACTGCAACTGTAAATGACTGGTCAGCACTTTGCTGGGCTGATGGTGAAATTCATAAGGGTATGGACTTTAAGGGTCTTGAAATCATGGACCGTGTAGGTGGAGGAGATTCCTTTGCTTCAGGATTAATCTATGGACTTATGAGTACAGAAGATGCAGCAACAGCTGTAAACTACGGCGTATGCCACGGTGCACTTGCTATGACAACACCTGGAGATACTACAATGGCATCTAAGTCAGAAGTAGAAGCTTTAATGGGTGGCGCAGGCGCAAGAGTACAAAGATAATAACCCCCTATAATAATCACACTATATATATTAAAAATTAAAAAGCCATTTGAATTAAAAAACGGAAGGACTGACTATCCTTCCGTTTTTGTATTATTTATTTTTAGCCATTTCATGACGGTATTTTGCGAATGCGACTCGTTCCGGATTCCAGCCTTGCATCTGGCAAATGTTGGAACAAAAAATGGGACGAGAAATGTCTCTTTGTAACATTGCGTCGTATTCGTACTGTGACATTGTGAACTCTCTACCGCAACACTGACAGTGAAGCGTGGTCTCTGGATGTATCATAGACATGCTCTCCCTTCGCTATTGATAAAGAAAGTATATCACAATTATAGGAAGTGTGCTAATATATTAAGGGTCTGGGGTTAGATAGACCCCTATAAGAATAAGAAATAAGAAAAGGAGAAAAGATCGATGACAATTTATGATGAGTTGGTAGCGAGAGGCTTAATTGCTCAGGTCACAGATGAAGCAGAAATCAAAGACCTGATTAATAACGGAGGAGCTACCTTCTATATTGGCTTTGATCCTACAGCAGATAGTTTACATGTAGGCCATTTTATGGCACTTTGCTTAATGAAGAGACTTCAGATGGCAGGAAATAAACCAATCGCTTTATTAGGCGGTGGTACAGGAATGATTGGAGATCCTTC
>JAILMB010000171.1 GCA_024692825.1 Lachnospiraceae bacterium
GAGTAAAGGTACGTGTATCTACTGAATCTGAAGGTATGGGAATTTACAAGAGTTTTAACTATGAAATCTTTGAACGACGTCCTTCTGCTGTTATTGCTTTTGATGGAAATTCCGCTGCAGCAAATTTGATTCAGGAAGCCAAAAACGGAAAAGGCCAGTCGAAAATATTTGTATGGAACCACTCAAAGAATTTGATGCAAAAGGCACGGTCGTTGCACGGTTATGTAACATCTTTCGGTGAGGAAGAATCTATTACAGAAATTCTAAAAGAGTTATCAAAGACCATTGAGTGGGAAAATAGCCAGAGTTAGATTTAGAAATAGAATGGGAGAAATAGTAAGGAGAATTCCGGGCGAAGAATAATGGTAGAAATAATAAGGGAATTGTAGAAAAGATCAATAGGAGGAGATATGGAAGAAAAATATATTACACTTTGGGATCAAAGTCAGTTCCCTAAATTTGGCATGGGTACATGGTTTTTAGGGGAAAATCAAAGTACAAGACAAGCAGAAATTGAAGCACTTAGAACTGGCCTGAAAGAGGGAGTATCCATGATTGATACAGCAGAAATGTATGGGGATGGACGATCCGAGAAGCTAGTTGGTGAAGCAATTTCAGGAGTGAGTAGAGATTCTCTTTATCTTGTATCAAAGGTACTTCCTTCAAATGCAGGAGGAAGTCGATTGGAAAAAAGTCTGGATGCATCCTTAAAGAGATTAGGTGTGGATCATTTGGATATGTATCTGTATCATTGGCGAGGCAGTTACGCTCTTGAGGAGACGGTGGATAAGATGGAAGAAATGGTGAAAAAGGGAAAGATTCTTCACTGGGGTGTTTCTAACTTTGACACAGATGATATGGAGGAGTTATTAAGTGTTCCAAATGGAAATCACTGCAGTGTGAATCAGGTTTTATATCATCTTGGTTCTAGAGGAATTGAGTATGATTTACTTCCCTTTTTAAAGAAACAAAACATTCCTGTTATGGCTTATTGTCCACTGGCACAGGGAGGAAGTCTGAGAAACCAGTTATTATCCAATCCAGTGTTGAAGGAAGTAGCAGAAAAATATGGTATTAGTGTGATGCAGCTTCTTTTAGTCTTTGTAATGCAGGATGAATTTGTAGCACCGATTCCTAGAAGTGGAAACCCGGATCATGTGATGCAAAATATAAAAGCACTAGAGGTAGAATTATCAGAAGAAGATTATAAAAAAGTATCAAATGCATTTCCTGCACCAAATCATAAAACCTATTTAGATGTAGTATAGTTTATTAAATCAATATTTTTGTATTTGCGGATACAAAAATATTGATTTTTTTATTTATCTGTGGAATTATTGCTATAAGTAAAAGTTATCACTGGTTATTAATAACAGGTGTTATACCAAACACAGATGACTTTGCTAGTATGTGGTAGAAGAGTCTCCCATTATAAGAGAGATAGAATACATATGTACAATCAGGTGGAAAGGATACTTATGAATATTTCACAAATTCGATATATTTTAGAGGTGGCAAACTCAACTTCTATTAGAGAAGCAGCTACCAGACTTTTTATTTCGCAGCCAGCCCTTTCGGCCAGCATTAAAGAATTAGAAGAGGAACTTGGAATTCTTTTATTTGAGAGAACAAATAAGGGTATTTCTCTTACAGAAGAAGGCAGGGAGTTTGTTACCTATGCAAAAAAGGTGACGAGCCAATATGAGATTATGGAAAATCGCTATTTATCGAAGGATAGCGATAAGGAGAAATTTTCCGTATCTACACAGCATTACAATTTCTCCATTAATGCATTTACCAATGTAATAAAGAAAAACGATCCTGAAAAATTTGTATTTTCCATTCATGAAACAAAAACCAGGGATGTATTAGAAGATGTAAGAACCCTAAAAAGTGAGATAGGTATTATTTCATTTTCCGGAGCAAATGAGACACTCATAAAAAAACTAATCAAGGAATATGGATTAGAATTTACTCCTCTTATGATTCGAGAAGCGTATGTATATGTATGGAAGGATCACAAGTTTGCAGGACGAAAAGAGATATCTTTAGATGAACTTTCGGATTACCCTTGTGTCTCCTTCGATCAAAGCGATAACAGTAATTTTTATCTTACGGAAGAAGCTATGGCGGATTATGATTTTAAGAAGTTAATCAAATCAGATGATCGAGCTACCAGTATGGAGATTATTTCAGAACTTCAAGGATATTCCATTGGCTCTGGAATGTTATCTGGTGAAAAAGCAGTTTTAAAAGGGTTAGTAGCCATTAAACTAAAAGAAGAAGATCCCTTGACCATCGGATATATCCAAAGAAAGGGAGGTAGTCTTTCTGCCTATGGGGAAGACTACGTTGAAGAATTACAAAAATATAAAGAGATATAAAAAGAGAATATATCAAAAGCTCCCAGTAGAAAAAGTTCACTTCCCTTTCTTACTGGGAACTTTTTATTTCATTAGATCATTTAAATGTTTGCTGTAGAAAAAATCGTGGGTGAGTTTATCGTATTCTCTCCAAAGAGGAAGGGTCTCACAGCTGGAGGCTCTGGGACAGGGGTCACTGTCATTTTTTAAGCAGCTAACAGGAGCCATGGGACCATCCATAAGTTCGATAATCTCACCGATACAATAGTCTTTTGGCTCTTTGCAAAGTTTATATCCACCACCACGTCCACTGGAACCTAAAAGAAGCTTGGCGGCTACTAAGTCTTTTACAATGATTTCCAAATATTTTTTTGATATATCTTGTCTTTCGGCAATTTCTTTTAAAGGGATAAATTTTCCCTCATCGTGTTCTGCAATATCCAATAATACGCGAATCGCGTAACGGCCTCTCGTTGTAATCATAACATTCTCCTTTCAAGTATTTACCATATTACACAGTAGGTAAATATGTCAATTGATTTTACGTTATTTTAACACCTATTGACATAGTAGGCAAATAGGA
>JAILMB010000195.1 GCA_024692825.1 Lachnospiraceae bacterium
ATTACCACATCTTGTAACTACAATAGAAATTAAAACAAACAGCACAAAGCTGATAATTCCACTGAATTTGCTTCCTCGAAGCAAGGTGTTTGCAATACAAATTGCAAGATAAGCAATGGTTAAAACTGAAAATATTTCCACTACCATAACTACCATACACTGACCAACGGATGCAAAGGTTTCTTTACTGATTAAAGAATCAAACATGGCAACCATATTTGCCATTTCAGTGTCACTGAACTGTGTCTTTCCCTGGTGAATCATTAAAGAAAAATCTAGAACTCCCAGTAAATAGTAAGCTACCAAAAATACAACACCAGTAATAAATGTTGTAATAATCTTTGCCGCCATAATCTGTATTGCAGGTTGCGGTGTCATATATACAAGATAACCGCTTTTATGACTAAAATCTCTACCAAACATGGTAATTCCATTAATCAGGATGCAAAAGAATGCTCCCACGCCCATAAGAATTAAAAAGATAATAGGAATTACTACATATTCAAAATCAAAATAATTAAAATACAAAAACATTGCTTCAAAAATTGCCATTAAGCCAATAATAATAAAAATGGTAATACGATCTTTTGTAAATTCATATTTCATTGTCTTTAACATTATGCTACCTCCCAACTATAAATCTCACGATACTTATCTACGATTGATTTTCTTTCCTTCTCACGAAGCTGCTCTACATCTGTTTCGAAGACAATAGAACCGTCCCTCATAAAAATAGCATAGTCTACTGTTTTTTCTAATTCCTCTACCATATGGCTTGAAATTACTACACAACCGTTTTCCGGTGCGTATCCAATAATAGTTTTGATAATGGTATCTCTTGACATAAGATCAATCCCATTCAGTGGTTCATCTAAAAGAATCATCTTTGCTCTTCTTGAAAGGGTTACAGCAATTTTCATTTTTGCTAACATACCGGATGACAAATTTTTAATTTTTAAATCCTCTGATAACGCCATTTCCTGAAGTAACTTTAGAAAGATTTCCCGATCAAAATCCTCAAAGAAATCTTCATAGTAATTTCCCACATCTTTAATACTCATGTAGTTAAAGAAAAAACTTTCTGTTGGAGCATAGGCCACATCTGCTTTACTTCTCCATGTCTGCTTTTCCCCGTCAAAACTGATCTCCCCATCACTTGGAGAAGTTAGTCCAGAAATCATTTTCATCAGTGTGGACTTTCCACTTCCATTTGGGCCAAGTAAAGCATAAATATGTCCCTCACTAAAAGTAACATTGATATGATCTACAGCTGTCTTCGTGTAATACTTTTTTGTTAAATTACTGCATTGTACTTTCATAACTCATCCATCCTTCCCTTATTTTGATAAATACTCTGTAAGTTCTTTTATCATGGTTTCTTTGTCAAATCCTAAGTTTGACATGTTTTGTATAAACTCCCCTAAAACTTTTTCTACTGCTTCCTCTTTCATCTCATCCACCGCCTTTGGATTCTCTGCCACAAACGTTCCTATTCCTCTCTTCGTATAGGATAAGCCCATACGTTCCATCTCTGTATAAATCCTGGCTGCAGTATTTGGATTGATGTCATACTGTAGAGCTAGTTCTCTTGAAGATGGAAGCTTTTCTCCTGGGCAAATCTCCCCTGCAAGGATTCTGGACTTTATGTCATCAATCACCTGTAAGTAGATGGGTGTATTTGATTTAAACTCCATACCTGTTTCTCCATTTCTATGTGCTTTTGTAAAATCGATTTTATAATACAGTGGCGTATACCTGTCGCGTACCTCTGTACTAGTTAGATAGTACACTAGGTTTTTATGTATGTCAACTCTAATTTTGTTTTTTAGGCAAAAAAAATAAAGTTGGATTCTGAAACCCTCTATTTTCCTGGATTTTCCAGAAAAATAAAAGATATCAGTTTCCAACTCTATTAAAATAATACCGTAATCGTCGTCCCCACATTTGGTGCACTATCTAGTAGTATTTCCGCATCATGTATCTCAACAATATGTTTTACAATCGCAAGACCTAAGCCTGTTCCTCCAGTAGCTTTTGATCGACTCTTATCTACTCGATAGAAGCGTTCAAACACTCGTTGTTGTTCCGCTGCAGGAATTCCAATTCCATTGTCCTTTACCATTAACATAGGACGTTCATCATTTCTCACAATAATGTCCACCCTACCACCTTCATTGTTATAGCGAATAGAATTCTGAACCAGATTCTCTACCAATTCCTTTAACATGTCTTTGTTTCCCACAACTCTGCAATCTCCTCCCTCTAAAGAGAGCAAAATCCCCTGTTGTGAGGCATTGACTTCCAGTGCTTCCATACATTCCTTTGCCACCTCGTAGAGGTTTAAGTCTTCAAATGTAGGCAAACTCTCACTACGGTCTAATTCTGAAAGTCGAATAATATCGTTGATTAATGTCAACAACCGATTTGCATTCTTTCGGATTTCCCCGTAGAATCGCATCTTCTGTTCCTCGTCCGCCATGCCATTTTCCATTAGTTCTGCATATCCGGAAATAGCAGTAATGGGCGTTTTTAACTCGTGAGACACATTTGCTGTAAAATCCTGTCTTGCCTTCGCTGCAGACAAAATATCCGCATGCTGGGTTTTTATCATCTGAGAAAAAGGCTCTAATTCTCTATACGGTGCCTCATAATCTGCATCTTCTAAATTCTCTGCCATCATTTCAATGGGACGAAGAAGCTGCTTTGTAAGCAAGTGAGAAATAGCCACACATAAAGCAATAATGCAAAGAATAATGAAAAATGTAATTGGGGCGACAGATAAAAAAACAGACCAGATACTTTTTGCATTAATTGCCACACGAAGAATAGTGCCGTTTTCTAACTTAAGAGCATAATAAAAGGTATTCTCATTCATGGTATCGGACCGACGAACAATTTCCCCTTCTCCCGTATTCATTGCCTCTTGAATCTCAGGTCGGTCTAAATGATTTTCCATACTATCTGAGGTTACATCATTGTCATAGAGCACCGTTCCATCAGAATCAATCCAGGTTACTCGGAGCACTTCCGATATATCTGTAGAAAGAGTAATCTCCTCTGTATCAATATCCACAGATGAAAAGTAATGGGTATCTCTTAAAAGTTTTGCACTTACTGTTAGGTCATTTCGAATCTGCCTTTGATAAAGACTGTAATATACAATTGTAATTCCAATTACTGTGGCAAAAATTGCAAGTAAGGCAATTCCTACCAAACGCACATTTATTTTCTTTTTCATTCGATTACATAACCTACATTTCTAACGGTACGAATTCGATTGCCGTATTCCTTTAATTTTTGACGCAGAGTCTTCACATGCATATCAAGGGTTCTTGATTCCCCTTCATAGTCCATGTTCCATACATGGTTTAAAATATTTTCCCGTTTTAAAACAATCCCCTTATTTACCATGAAATAAGTAAGAAGCTCATATTCTTTAAAGGTCAAATCAATGACTTCCCCTTTTATAGATACTTCATGTTTTTCATTGTTAATTATCAAATCATCTAATATCAGTTCTGTTTCCTCTTTTGGCTCTACTCTTCGAAGCAATGCCTTAACACGAGAAATTAATTCCATAACGGAAAAAGGTTTTTTAATATAATCATCTGCCCCATTTTCAATGGACTTCACTAAATCCAAGTCTGTAGTTTTGGCAGTGACCATAATAACAGGAATATGTTTTGTTTCTGGATTTTTTCGAAGTTTACGAACAATCTCATTTCCATTTTCATCAGGAAGCATAATATCAATGAGACAAAGTCCCGGCAGTTCCTTTGCAATTTTTTTATAAAAATCCTTTGCGCAGGAAAACCCCTCTACTCGATGGCCTGCATTTTTCAAGGCAAATTCTTCTATTTCTCTTATATTTTCATCATCTTCTACAATGTAAATAAAAGCCATAGTCACTCCTATTATTTATCTGATTTCTTTTTCTTCTTTTTCATTTTATCATTCTCACTCTTAAGAGAATATTTCTTTTTCAAAGATTTATATTCCTTTTTAAAGGAAGAGCGCTCTCCTTCTGACATGTCATCTAAAAATTCATGAGATTCAATGCTATTATCTTC
>JAILMB010000203.1 GCA_024692825.1 Lachnospiraceae bacterium
ATGTCATAAAAGCCATGAGGTGTTATCCAAATTGATATTCCTCATGGCTATTAATATGCGTTCTTTAGTTTCATCGGAAGTGCATGGCTGTCCGAAACCATGCATTAAGTTCAAGAAACATGCATTAAAATTGCTATTTTAGGCAGAAGGTAGCAGTATTTATGCTCTTTCTATTTATCGGTTAAATATCAGTTTTTCCGATTAATAGTAGACAAAAGAGTGGTTATCTGGTATAATTACATATATAAGCCACTATATATAGATTTTATAGATTTACTTTATATCCTATAGATTGATTTTTATTTTGTGATTTGTGAGGTTTTGTATGGGTAAGGATTCAGAATTTTATAAAGATAAAACCAGAAAACAAAAACTACGTTTACGGGAATTGTTAGCTACCATGCCATCATGGTCCGTTGACTATATTTACTCTAAGGAAGTTACCGTTCAAACATCCACCTTAATTTCCTACAGTTATGATCTGATTACCTTTTTTAAGTTTATTATTGATAAGAATCCCTTGTATCATTCATCAGATATAAAGGATTTACCCTTAAAAGTCCTTGATCAGTTGTCATCTGAAGACATTATCGAATACCAACGTTATTTAGAATTAAACGTTGATAATGACAACTTTCATGAAAACGGCAAAAAAGCAATTGCCAGGAAAATGGCTCCTTTAAGAGGTTTATATCAATATCATTATGCAAGGAAAAATATCAAAGAAAATCCTATGATTTTAGTTCCTTTACCCAAATTAAAAAAAGATAAAAATATCGTTCGTATGAACGCCTATGAGGTGGAAGCCGTTTTAAATTGTATACAATCTGGAAATGAACAAATGACGGAACGCCAAAGAAAATTATGTTTAAAAACCCAAAAAAGAGATTTGGCCATCCTGACTTTAATGCTAAACACCGGAATCCGTGTTTCCGAATGCAACGGCTTGGATTTAAACGATGTTGATTTACGTGTCAACACCTTAACCATCGTTCGAAAAGGTGGCGGACAAGATGTTTTATACTTTGGAGATGACGTTCACGAAGCTTTAGAAGATTACATTGAAAATGAACGGGTTTTAACCACACCGGTAGAAGGACATGAAGGCGCACTCTTCTATTCCAGACAAGGAAAACGCATCAGTGTAGATGCCATTGAAAATTTAGTAAAAAAATACGCTAAAATGGCCGTTCCTACAAAGAAAATTACACCTCATAAGCTTCGTTCTACCTATGGCACCGCCTTATATCGAGAAACCGGTGATATTCGTTTGGTTGCTGACGTATTAGGACATGAAAACGTAAATACCACCATTGATTATTACGCAGCCATCGAAGATGAACATAAACGTCAGGCAGCAAATGCTGTAAATTACAAAAAGAATCTAAAAAACGAATAAATCTTTATCATCCAAATTAGGCTTCGGAAGATGCAATACATCTAATAAATGAGAAAAATACTCAGGAATTGGAGCATTGCATTCTAGATATTCATCGGTTCCTGGATGAATAAACCCTAATTTATAGGCATGAAGACTTTGCCCCTCTAATTTGAAGGGGCATTTTTTCGGCCCATAAACTTCATCTCCTAATAAAGGATAACCTAAAGAAGCCATATGCACACGGATTTGATGGGTTCGACCTGTTTCTAGGCGAAAGGCCATTAATCCATAGCCCTCATTTTGAGCTAAGGTTTTATAGTGTGTAATGGCATTTTTTCCATTTCTTTCATTGATGGCCATTTTAATTCTGTCTTTAGGATCTCTGCCGATTGGCGCATCCACCATACCTTCATCCGGAAGATTTGACCCAATCACAATTCCGAGATAGATTCGATTCACACTGTGATCTTTCATTTGTTTTGCCAAAGAAATGTGAGCCGTATCATTTTTGCAAATAACTAGTGAACCTGTGGTATCACGATCAATTCGATGCACAATTCCGGGACGGATTTCTCCATTAATACCTGACAAACTATCTCCACAGTGGTACATAATGGCATTTACCAATGTTCCACTTGGATGACCTGGAGCTGGATGAACTACCATATTTTTGGGCTTATTTACCACCAAAAGATCCTCATCTTCATATAAAATATCAAGAGGAATATCTTCAGGAAGAATCTCAACCGGCTTGGCTTCAATATCTCCTACAGATACTACGTCATCCACCTGACATTTATAGCTTGGCTTTTTTTTCTCACCATTGACTAAGATTTCTCCATCTTTAATCAATTTTTGAAAGTGACTTCTTGATAAATCACTATAAAACTCAGCAAGAATAACATCCAAGCGTTTTTGATCATTTTCAATATCAATAATAATTTCTTCCATATAATGAATCTTTCTTTATTGCTCTTTCTTGGAAAATGCCTCTGTTAACTCTTCATCAGAATAATAAAAAATAAACAGCAAAATAATCATCACAACAGTAACCGTCACATAAATATCTGCAACATTAAATACCGGAAAATCTATAAGTGAAAAATAAATAAAATCCACCACATATTTACGGAACACACGATCTATAAAATTCCCTAAAGCACCAGATAATAATACAGCCAGTAAAAAATATGCCATATTAAACTTCTTATTATATGGCAAACGTTTCATACAAAGAATTATGGCCACAGACACAACAATTGTAATGACATAAAATAAAACAAACTGACCTTCAAACAAGCTAAAAGCTGTTCCTGTATTTTCCACATATTCCAATCGAAGCACTCCAGAAATAAGATCGATTCCTTCTGTATTTGCCAAATGCGTAACCGCTAACCATTTCGTTATCTGATCTAAGATAACCAGTAGAATAACTACACCTATTGCAAGTAATGTTCTATTTCTTTTCTTTAATGATTTGCTTTCCATCGTCATACTCCTAGTAATTCTATAAAATAAGGCCCCATTCATATCTTATTTTAAGATATAAGAAATTGCTTCCTTTAATTCCTCATCTGTAAAATCCATATAAGAATCGGCTGTTCCAATTTCCTTTAATACGGTAAATTTCACTTTATTTCCTACCATCTTCTTATCAGATTTTGTTGCTGTAAAAACATCTTCTACTGTCATATTCTCAGCCGATACAGGAAGATTATATGCTTCTAAGAGATTTTTCATCTCCTCCATATCTTCCTCTTTCATCCATCCTTTTAGAATAGATAAATACATAGCTGCCACCATTCCAATGGCGACGCATTGTCCATGATAAAGCGTAAAATTCGAATTCTTTTCAACCGCATGGCCAATGGTATGGCCAAAATTCAAATAAGATCTTATTCCGTGTTCCTTTGGATCAATTTCCACTACCTGTCGTTTGATATCGCAACTTGTATAAATCATATCTTCCAAAAGATTCGAATCCAGACTTACAATCTGATTGTGATTCTCTTTTAACATTTCATAGTAGTTTCTATCCCAAATATAACCATATTTAATTACTTCACCCATACCACAGGAAAATTGTTCTTTGGATAAGGATTGTAAAACTCCCGTATTAATATAAACCAGTCTTGGCATATAAAATGCACCAACCATATTTTTATAACCATGAATATCGACACCGGTTTTTCCACCGATGCTACTATCCACCTGAGACAATAAGGTAGTAGGGATTTGAACAAAATCAATTCCTCTTAAATAAGTAGCTGCCGTAAACCCTGTCATATCTCCAATGACACCGCCTCCTAATGCCACTAATAAATCGCTACGAGTGAATCTATATTTAATTAATTCTTCATATAACTTCTCTATATTACCTAAGTGCTTAGAATTTTCGCCATTTGGTATTTCAAATATTATAACTTGATTAAATTTATCGTCAAAAATATCCTTTACCTGTTTTCCATAGTGTGTATTCACAAGATCATCAGTAACAATGCATACTTTTTCGTACTTTGCGTCTTTAATCTGCATTATATTTTCAATCAATTTATCAAACGAATTTTCTAATATAATATTATAACAAAATTTATTTTCATAATTAACTGGTAAAATTTTTGACATTTTCGACTCCTTTTCTTATTGATACAACCAATAAATAATCTTCATTTTTCCTTTTTTTGTAACTCCCGGAAAGGAAATTACTTTTAATTTTCCATATCCTCTAAGGGAAACAATATCCCCTTCTTCTAATTTACTGTTATGATTTGTAATTAGTTTTCCATTAATGAATACCTTTTCAGAGAGAATGTATTCACTGGATTTTTGTCTCGACAAATTACATACTGACGCCACAAAAGCATCCAATCGATTGGAAGCAATCATAATCGTACATTCCTTATAATCAGGTTCA
This sequence comes from Lachnospiraceae bacterium, assembly GCA_024692825.1. Lineage (GTDB taxonomy): Bacteria > Bacillota > Clostridia > Lachnospirales > Lachnospiraceae > JAILEN01. The sequence continues at coordinate 4,296 of JAILMB010000203.1, forward strand.
TAATGAAATTCATCCAAAGGAACCACCCTTGTTCGAACCTGTGTATGTCTTATCTTAGAAAGATCTGATAGAATCAGTTCTTTTGCAGTTTGTAGAGCAAAGACATAAATGGAATCCTTATAAAAAATAATATCTCCTAATAAATCTCGTTCAATACCTAGATTCATCAATGACCCTAACACATCCCGATGAGATAGTTTTTCCGCATATTTCTTACTGGCATAGTCAATTTGAATACAATACATCGGGTATTCAATTTCTTTATTGCTATATAAAGAAAAAGCATCGGATTGAAAACATGCAATCTGACGCTCCGCATTAGAAAAGCCTCCAAATAAATCAAAGGAGGCCTCTAAATTATTTCTTTCTTCTGACAATAAATTCAACTCATTTAAATTCAAGAAATTTGAAAATACTACTCCACCACTTCGAGAAGCTTTGGTAGCCATATCGTGAAATCTGTGAACAAGAATTGAATCATTCTTATCCATACCTAAAATCCTGTCTGAATACCTGAGAAGTCAAACGCACTCATAATCTCCTGTAAATCACCAGATATATCCACATTACTAGGAGTAATAATAAAGATATAATTGCTGACCTTCTGAAGATTACCATCAATGGCGTAGCATGATCCTGAAATAAAATCAATGATACGCTGTGCCAATCCAAGTTCTAGGCCTTCCATATTTAAAATAACGGTGCGATCTGCAAGAAGTGTTTCTGCGATTTCTCTAGCATCTTCAAAAGAAGAAGGTTTGATTACGCAAACTTCCATGCTACTGCTAACGGTCTTTTTACCGCCACGCATGGTAGGAAAACGAGATACTGTTGCTCCTGAGTTCTGAGATTTTTTCTCGGAAGCATCATCAGAGGAACGCTTAAAAAGAGATTTCTTTTCTGTCTCTTCATAGTCCTCATCATCTTCATAATCGTCATCGTAATCATCGTAATCGTCTTCGTCGCCTAATTTCATTGCATCTAACATTTTATCAAAAATGCCCATCGTAACTCTCCTTATTAAATCGAATAATCTCTTTCACCAAAAATGCCGGTTCCAACACGGACCATGGTAGCTCCTTCTTCAATGGCTACCTCATAATCGCCGGTCATTCCCATAGACAAAATATCCATAGATACATTATCAATGTTTTCTTTTGCTATGTCAACAGATAAATCCTTTATTTTGCGGAAATAAGGTCGATTCTCCTCAGAATCCACAACATATGGTGCTATTGTCATTAAACCTTTTACTTGAACATTCTCCAGTGCCGCAATCTCTTTTACAAGGGAAAGGGTCTCCTCTGGAGCTACTCCAAACTTGGATTCCTCTCCTGCAGCATTTACTTCTATTAAGATTGGAATAACAACATCTTTCTTTTTACCTTCTTTACTGATTTCTTCTGCTAAGCGCAGGCTATCAACGGAATGAATCAAAGCAACCTTACCAGCGATATATTTTACTTTGTTACGCTGCAAATGGCCAATCATATGCCAAGCCACATCATCTGAAAATTCAGGAATCTTTACATCTAACTCCTGGACTTTATTTTCACCAAATACACGAACGCCTAAATCATAAGCTTCCTTTAAAACTTCAACCGGCTTCGTTTTGCTAACGGCAATCAAAGTAACTTCTTCTCGTTTTCTTCCAGATCTATCGCAAGCTTCCTGTATTCGTTTTTCTACTGTATCTAAGTTTTCTTTTAACATCGAAGTTCTCCTTTGTTATTGAATAATATCATTCTCATTCACCTTATCCCCTTGGAGCACAATACGATCATAGAGGGCTAATCCATAATCGGTACCCGTCTCAACAATGGTATAATCGTTATTTTGATAAATGACGCTAATTTGCTTGAAGATGGCATACCCCTTGTTTACGTTATATACCCCTTCTAATTGCGCCGTATCGCTTCCTACTGTATATGTCTCTGAAGAGTTTACCATTTGTATCTTATCCCCTTCAGAAACCGCCTCACTGTCTACATAATAGAAGTCGTCAGTCTCATAATAAATGGTGGTAGAAACAAACTCCACACCGGATTTGGTTTGAAGAATCAAACCATAATCATTGGAATCTTCTCCCTTTGTAAAATACTTCTTGGGAATTGTAAAAAAGGTCTTTTCTACAATGGAACTATTGGGAATTTTAAGTCCGTTTTCCTCATCTAGCATAAGGTTAATACTTATGAATCGAGAATCTGCATACCGTTCCATGGAATCGTCCAATGACAAAACCAAATACTTCTCTCCTGCTTTCTCCATAATCTCATAAGAGCACCAGGTAGTAGCATTGTCCTCATTGAACATAATCTCAATTGCTGAACCATCAGCAAGAGTTTCTGCCATTTTTTCATCGATCTTCATAACCAGATTCCAATTATCAGAAGTCACTAATTTAAATACGGATTCTCCACTAAGAATCGTTTCTTTATTTCTGAGATTCTCTGAAGATAGATTGGATGAATCTAACATATCAGAAGTAAAACTATCTACGGTTACGCCTTCATAACCGTCAATATTATAAACAATCAAACCACTTGTAGGCGGATAATAGGTAAAGAAGGTATTTCCGCTTAAAGCAGCACTAATAGCCTCAGAATTCGCCTCTAATACAGACTCATCATATATTTCCTGCAAAGAATTTGTAAGATCATTTTTAAAAGAGTAGGTTTTATAGAATTCATCTCCATTGTAATTGTTGATGTAGGTTTGAATATCACTTTCTAAGGATGATAAATTCAATTTTGACGAATCAACAACTGTATCTGTATTCTTTAAAGAATCAACGATTTTACCCTCTTTATCAATGGCATAAATCATACTTCGAGCACCAACACGACTTTTATTTGGAGCAAAATAATAGATGTTTCCATCCTGGTCAGCCGTAACGATTTGTTCCTGGCGAATCGCAAGAGCAGAATAATTATCCTCAGAGGTAAGTGTTCCCTGAGATACTTCATAAATCGTAATATTCTCTGTAGTTAAATAGGTGAATACATGAAATAAAATGTAAATGAAAATAATAAAGAAAATGATTGCTGCAATATTAATATGAATTTGTTTATGAAATTTAATTACATTGTTATTATCAGCCATAGGTCCATTTCTTTCTCAAAATAATACTCTTCTATTATACACAAAAATCCCTTAGGTATCACTACCTAAGGGATAATAATTACAGAAAAAATTAAGCAATTTTACTCTTTGCAAGTTCAGCTAAATCCTTAAATCCTTCAGCATCATTTACAGCCATATCAGCTAATACTTTACGGTTTAAGTCAACGTTTGCAAGCTTAAGTCCATACATGAACTTAGAGTAAGAAAGACCATTCATTCTAGCTGCAGCGTTAATACGTGCAATCCAAAGCTGACGATACTGTCTCTTTCTCTGCTTTCTACCAGCGTAAGAGCTGTTTAATGCTCTCATAACTGACTGCTTAGCTACACGATACTGTTTAGAACGAGCTCCACGGTATCCCTTTGCTAACTTTAATACTCTGTTATGTTTCTTTTTAGCGTTCATTCCGCCTTTAATTCTTGCCATTTTAATATCCTCCTAACCAAATGTTAAATATAAGGTAAAACCTTTTTCATTGCTTTTACATTAGTAGCATCTGTCATAGCTGCCTGTCTTAAGCTTCTCTTTCTCTTAGTTGTCTTCTTGGTTAAGATATGACTCTTATTAGCTTTCGCTCTTTTTAACTTTCCTGTACCTGTTGCTTTAAAACGCTTTGCAGCAGCTCTTTTAGTTTTAATCTTTGGCATGATAATGTCCTCCTAATATTATTTCTTTTCTGCCAGTATCATACTGATACTTCTGCCTTCTTGTTTCGCAGGCTTCTCCACTACGCATACATCAGCAAGACTTTCAGCGAAGTCATCTAAGATATGCTTACTGCTGGACATATGAGCCATCTCACGACCGCGAAAACGTAAGGTAATTTTAACCTTGTTTCCTTTAGCTAAAAACTTCTTAGCGGCATTCATCTTAGTGTTAAGATCGTTAGCCTCAATGTTTGGAGAGAGACGAATCTCTTTCACTTCCACTGTCTTTTGCTTTTTCTTAGCTTCTTTTTCTTTTCTTGCAAGTTCATAACGGTATTTTCCGTAATCAATAATCTTGCAAACTGGTGGCTTTGCATTAGGTGAAATCTTCACCAAATCCAAGTCCTGATCTTGCGCTTTGAAATATGCGTCTTTTGCAGACATAATTCCAAGCTGTTCTCCGTCCGGTCCGATTAATCGAACTTCCTTGTCTCTGATTTGTTCGTTAATCTGTAAATCGTTGTTACTAATGACTTTGTCCTCCCAATAAAAAAGTGGATAGGCAGACTATCCACAATACAAAACACATAATAAAAAAGTGTAAGTACACTAAGTCGCATATAAAGCGCTTAGGTGAGAGTGGATACTCTACTTGTTTTACAACTTCTATAATTTAACATGAATCCTGCTGTACGTCAAGCATAAATTCATATATTTTAAATATTTATTCTTCGCCTTCAACACCAAACTCTGCCATCTTTGCAATAATGCGACGACGAACCTCTTTGGCTAATTCCGGTGTCTTCATATCCTTATATTCATCATAGTACATAGGTGGTAAAAAGATCACCTTTGTAACACAATGTCCCAATTTTAAACTATTAAATGGAATATAAGAATCTATTAAGCAAACAGGCACTAAAGGGGCCTTTGCTCTCATAACACTCTTAAAACTACCAGGCTTAAAATCCTTTACATGATTGTGATTCTTTGAATAACCACCCTCTGAAAAAAGGATAAAGCGTTTGCCCTCTTTTACCTCCGCTGTAATCTCATTTATAATTTGAAGATTCTGTCGAATATCATCCAGATCTAAACGTTTCGCATCGATAAGATTACACATTTCATTTACAAGAAATGTCTTTGATTTGGCCTTATCCATAACAAAGGTACAAGGCTTTTCATGTCCATTAATTACAGCTAAAGCATCAAACTTACCCTGATGATTCGGAAACATTACATAGCCACCTTCTTTAGGTAGATACTCCGTACCATAGACTTCTGTATCAATTTTCCCCGAAGACATCATATAATGAATCAGTCGCTTTACATATCGATAACGAACTTCAAAACTATATTTTGTTTTATTCTTTGCCATTTTACGCATTTTAGGGATCATGTAAGGTCCACGAAATACGTTCATTAAAATTACATAAATAAATCGAATCATAACTCTCTACCTAAATACATTAAAATTATAAAGAATTTAGGTAATGATGACAAGTGTCAATGTTAATCTAATTGAAAAAATTTAATTTGATGCAATTAATCGTAATAAGGAACTAAAATATAGCTTCCTTCGTGAATATCATCACAGGTGATATGATTGATTTGTTTTACCTCTTTGATGTAGTCGTGATTATCTCTATACTCTTCAGAACCGTACTCATTCGCTAAAGACCAAAGAGTATCGCCGGGTTCAACTAAAACACTGGTGTAGTACTTCTCACGATCATTATGTGCATCTACAAATGAAGAACAAAGAACACATAATAAAACAACGCCTACAGCAATAACACATACTGACTTCAAACGATTCATCACTCTTTTGCTATAATTTCTTCTCATAGCTGCCTCTCTTCTATTCATAATACACACCTCACTCATCAAACAAATGTTCTACGAACATATTATCGCACGAACACCTGTTTGTCAATAGTTTATTCGAACATATTTTCTCGAAACTATGTTTGCTTATTAAATCCTGCTATGTTATAATTTTTCTAGAAAACATAGGAGGGCTTTTATGGCATACGGAAAAATAACCCCAAAACAGCAAGAGATTTTAGATTTTATGAAAAGTGAGATTCTTTCCAAAGGATTTCCTCCTTCTGTTCGCGAGATTTGTGCAGCAGTAGATTTGAAGTCTACCTCTTCAGTATTTTCACATTTAGAAAAATTAGAAAAGAATGGATATATCAGACGAGATCCTACGAAGCCTCGTACTATTGAGATCTTAGATGATAACTTTAATATGACGAGACGGGAAATGGTAAGTGTCCCTGTTGTTGGTTCAGTAGCAGCCGGTCAGCCTTTACTTGCTATTCAAAATATTGATAGCTACTTCCCCATCCCGGCAGAATACATTCCTAGTGGAGAATCCTTTATGCTTCACGTCAAAGGAGATAGTATGATTGAAGCTGGTATTTTAAATGGAGATACCATTATTGTTCAGCGATGCGACACTGCCAGAAACGGTGATATGGTCGTTGCACTTGTAGATGATTCCGCTACTGTAAAGACCTTTTACAAAAAATCTGATCACATTGTGTTACATCCTGAGAATTCCAACATGGATGATATCATAGTTCCAGATTGTAAGATTTTAGGAAAAGTATTTGGAGTATTCCGTTTCTTTTAATTACGTATATAAAAACACCGTAATCATTTGTGTGATGAAAATAAAACTCTTCTTTCATCCACGACTGATTACGGTGTTTTTTATTTTATCATTTGAAATAACAGGGATTATTCCGTTGGAAGCAAAGCCTTTAACTCTTCTTCAGAAATAAAGTTTCCATCCTTCCAGATACGCTCTAAATCATAGAACAAACGATCTTCAGCAGAGAATAAATGGATAATAATATCTTCATAATCCATTAAAATCCATGTAGAATTACGGTTACCCTCTACCTGCTTTGCCGAAAATCCATTTTTGTACATAACTTCATCCGCTGCATCTTGTAGTGCATTTAAATGGTTCTGGTTATTAGCAGAAGCAACTATAAAATAATCAGCAATCACTGAGATTCCTGAAATATCAATGACAGAGACATCTTCTCCTTTTTTATCGTCTAACGCTTTATATACTAAAGCTGCTAACTCTTTTGTATTCATGAATTCTTCTCCTTTAAATAATAATCAAATGTATCTATAGTTCCTTGATCTAAATACTGATTCTTACCTTCAATATAGGAAATGGTATCTTCTAAAATAAGAAGAATGGCAAAGTCCAAATTCCAAAAAGCCAATTCTCGAATCTCCTGCAACCGGTGTGCTTTATCTCTATTTGGCTCAATATAATCAGCCACAAAAAGAATCTTATCCAAAAGACTCATATTGGGACATCCCGTTGTATGAACCGATATGGCATGAAGAATTTCTTCATCTTTCACTCCATATTTTACCTTTGCCATATGCTCTCCTGCCTTTGCATGTAGCAAATGAGGCGCTTTAATTTCACCTTCGGTAATTGCAAGGCCATTGTTTTTGCAATATGTCATTAGCTGTTCATTCGTCATATATTTGGCACAATCGTGGAGCAATCCGGAAACATAGGCTCTATTCATATCATAGCCATACTTCATTGCAAGGGAAGCTGCTGTATCAGCAACTCCAATGGTATGAGTAAACCGTGAAGGTTTTAAATCTTCTTTCAGTTTTTGTAAGAAGGCTTTTGTATCATACTCCACCTTCTTCTCATATAGATGAAACTTTCTAATATATAAAAGTTCTTTCTCATCAATAAAAGGAAGGACTTCTTCATCTGTCGCTCCATCAAAAAGCATGGTTCTTAATTCTGTAGAAGAAATCGACGTTGGTTGATAAAAGATTGGCAGAATCTCTCCCTGAAATTGATTCTTTAAGGAAGCAATCTTTTTCATACATTGATCTGCTCTGTCATCTTTTTTTGAGTCGCCTCTTAAAAAGACAACAATCTTACATGCATCAAGGATTCGTTGTGGCTCCCGCCATTTGTCGAAATAATCAATGGAATCCTGTCCCATCAAAAAATAGAATTCATCCTCTGTATACTCTCTTTTAAGAGCTTCCATGGTTAAATAGGTATAGTTTGGTTTTGACATTAAAGACGAAAACTCTCTATACATAGTCAAACAATTTCTATGAGAAGCACAGGCTAACTCACATAATTCAAATCGATGGATTCTGCTGGTTATTTCATCACCTGATTTATGAGGAGGCGAACCTGCTGGCATAATCCAAACTTCATCTAACCCCAATTCTTTTTGAGCCACATCTGCCATTTCCATATGGCCTTTATGAATGGGATCAAAGGTTCCACCTAAAATACCAATACGCATAATTTCACCTTATTTCTTTGGTAATTCGATTACTGGTTTTTTCGCAGGGCGATATAGAATAATCTTTTTACCGATTACTCTTACCACTTCTGAACGTGTACGTTCCGCCAGAATAGCAGCAATTTCTCTTGGATCATCAAAACAGTTCTTTAATACTGAAATTTTGATTAACTCTCTTTTGGCAATTGCATCATCAATTCCCTGGATTAATTCAGGAGAAATGGAGTTCTTTCCAACCTGAAAAATAGGAGTGATATCATTTGCCAATGATGATAAATATGCTCTTTGTTTATTTGTCATAGCTACCCTCTTATTTATAATATTCAAATTCTAATGTATAGAGTCGAACCGTATCACCGTCTTCGATTCCAAGTTTTTCAAGTTCTTTTAAGATTCCCTGCTCTTTCATAAATCTCTGGAAGAATAAGAATCCCTTTTCTGATTCCATATTTGTATAACCAAGCATCTTTTCGATCTTTGGTCCTTCTACTAAATACAATCCATCCTCCGCTTTTTCAACTGTGAAGGATTCATTTTCAAATAGATGTTCCTGAGGATCATATTCCTGCTCATATACAATTGGCTTGTCATCAAAGTTTGACAACTTATCAGAAATCTTATGAACCAACTCATTGATTCCCTCACCTGTAACAGCAGAAATTGGCATTACTTCCACTTCATCAGACTCGAATTTTTCTTTTAATTTCGAAATAATCTCGTCCTTTTGGTGTGGTACTGCATCCAGTTTATTCACTGCAATGATTTGAGGTTTATGAATCAAAACCTCACTGTAATTTGCAAGCTCTTTTTGGATTGCAATAACATCCTCTACCGGGTCTCTACCATCAATAGAAGCACCATCTACCATATGTACCAATACCTTGGTACGTTCAATATGACGTAAAAACTGATGTCCTAATCCTACCCCTTCCGAAGCTCCTTCAATTAATCCAGGAATATCAGCCATAACAAATCCGCGACCTTCTCCAACATCAACTACACCAAGTATTGGATGTAATGTGGTAAAAGGATAGCTGGCAATTTCCGGCTTTGCATTGGATAAACGGGATAATAATGTAGATTTACCTGCATTCGGAAAACCTACTAATCCAACATCAGCTAAAACTTTCAATTCTAATAAGACTTCCAATTCTATACATTCCCCACCGGGCTGTGCATATTTGGGAGCCTGCATCGTAGAGGTTGCATAATGCTGATTTCCATTACCTCCACGGCCACCAACAAGTACAATTTGTCGCTGGTTATCGCCGGACATATCAGCAATTACTTTTCCACTCTTTGCTTCTTTAACAACAGTTCCTTCTGGAACCTTTAAAATTAAATCTGCACCATTTTTGCCATGGCAATTTCGTTTGCCACCTTCTTCTCCCGGTTGAGCTGCGAATTTATGCTTATGACGATAATCAGATAAGTTGTTAATGCCCTTATCTACTTCAAATATAACGTCGCCACCTTTTCCGCCGTCGCCGCCATCAGGGCCGCCTGCCGGTACATATTTTTCTCGACGAAAACTAACATGCCCGTTTCCGCCTTTTCCTGATTTTATGATAATTTTTGCACGATCTGCAAACATATTGCCACCTTTAAAAATAAATAAAAAATAAAACCCGGCTCAAAAAAAGAGTCGGGTCTTAAGTACATATTAGTTCTCTACTGGATAAACAGAAGCCTGCTTCTTGTCTCTACCTTTTCTTTCGAAACGAAGAACTCCGCTAGTCTTTGCATATAAGGTGTCATCTCCAC
>JAILMB010000296.1 GCA_024692825.1 Lachnospiraceae bacterium
AATTGCAGGAGATATTGCATCAGCAAAAACTGATAAAGAAGAAGCACAGCTGCTAAAAGAAAAGTACGAGGAGAAGCTGAAAGAAGTGGACAAAGAAGCAGACGCTATTTTGGCAGAAGCTCGAAAGAAAGCACTTCAAAACGAAACCAATATTATTAACGAAGCGAAAGAAGAAGCGGCGCGAATCATTAAAAATGCTGAAGAACAGGCAGTACTTGAACAAAAACGTGTTGCTGATGATGTAAAACAGCAGATGATCGCCGTGGCAGCCCTTATGGCTCAGAAGGTTGTTGCTCAGAATATTGATACAACCTTACAGGATTCTTTGGTTGAGGAAACTTTGAAAGAAATGGGTGGTTCAACATGGCAAAGCTAGTAGAAAACGTCTACGGTGATGCACTGTTTGAACTTTCTAAAGAAGAAAACAAAGTTGATGAGATTTTTGACGAAGTAGTGGGATTGATTCAGATTTTAGATGAAAACCCAAATATGGTAGCCATGATGACACATCCTCATATTTCAAAGGACGAAAAGCTTCAAACAGTGGAGACCGTTTTCAAAGGAAAGATTTCAGACGAAATTATCGGACTTATGCGAATGGTCATAGAAAAAGACCACTTTGGACAAATGAAAGACATCTTTGAATATTTTGTTTCTTCAGTGAAAGATTATAAGAACATTGGAGTGGCATATGTAACTACACCATTGGAATTATCTTCAGAAAAGAAGGAAGAAGTAGAAAAGAGACTGTTAGAGACTACAAAATTCGTTTCTCTAGAGATGCACTACGAAATCGATAAGGAACTTATTGGTGGAATGGTAATTCGAATTGGAGATCGTGTAGTAGATTCCAGTATTCGAACAAAGATTTATAATTTGTCTCGCGAATTATCAAAAGTACAGCTTGCGGAATCCGTAAGCGAGTAAAAGAGAGGTGAAAGCGCTCCATGAATTTAAAACCGGAAGAAATTAGCTCGGTAATCCAGAGCCAAATGAAACGATATGCCTCTGAACTTGAAGTTTCTGAAGTGGGAACTGTAATTCAAGTAGCAGATGGTATTGCCCGTATTCATGGTTTAGAAAACGCCATGCAGGGTGAGCTTCTGGAATTTCCAGGAGAGGTATATGGAATGGTGCAGAACTTGGAAGAAGACAATGTCGGTGCCGTTCTTTTAGGAAGCCAAAAGAACATTAACGAAGGAGATACTGTAAAGACTACCGGTCGTGTAGTTGAGGTTCCTGTTGGTGATGCTCTTTTAGGCCGTGTAGTAAACGCACTTGGACTTCCAATCGATGGAAAAGGACCTATCGAAACCGATAAGTTCCGTCAGATTGAAAGAGTTGCAAGTGGTGTTATTGCAAGAAAGTCAGTAGATACCCCATTACAGACAGGTATCAAAGCGATTGATTCCATGATTCCTATCGGACGTGGACAACGTGAGCTTATTATCGGTGATAAGCAGACAGGTAAGACTGCTATCGCAATCGATACAATTATTAACCAGAAGGGACAGGACGTAAAATGTATTTACGTTGCCATCGGTCAGAAGGCTTCAACTGTTGCAGCTTTGGTTAAAACATTAGAAGAATTTGGGGCTATGAGTTATACAACCGTAGTCGCTTCCACAGCCAGTGAATTGGCTCCTTTACAGTACATCGCTCCTTATGCTGGATGTGCTATGGGTGAAGAGTGGATGGAAAATGGAGAGGACGTACTTATTATCTATGATGATTTAAGTAAGCATGCTACGGCATACCGTACACTTTCCTTACTTCTTCGTCGTCCACCAGGACGTGAGGCTTACCCAGGAGATGTATTCTACTTACATTCAAGATTATTAGAGCGTGCAGCTCGTTTGTCTGATGAATTAGGTGGAGGTTCTTTAACAGCACTTCCTATTATCGAGACTCAGGCAGGTGACGTTTCTGCTTATATTCCGACTAACGTAATTTCTATTACAGATGGTCAGATTTACTTAGAGACAGATGCCTTTAATGCAGGACAGCGACCAGCTATTAACGCAGGTCTTTCTGTATCCCGTGTAGGTGGTTCCGCACAGATTAAGGCTATGAAGAAGATTGCAGCTCCTATTCGTACAGAATTAGCTCAGTATCGTGAGTTGGCAGCATTCGCACAGTTCGGTTCTGAACTTGATAAAGATACTGCTGAAACATTAGCTCAAGGTGAAAGAGTACAGGAAATCTTAAAACAGCCACAGTACAAGCCAATGCCTGTAGAAGATCAGATTATGATTATTTATGCAGCTACGCAGAAGTACTTATTGGATATTCCTACTGATAAGGTGCTAGAATTTGAATCTGCCCTTTTTGAACATGTAAAGACAAAATATCCTGAAATCCCTGAATCTATTCGTGAGAAGAAGGTATTAGAAGAGGATATGGAGAAGTTATTAATCCAGGCGATTAATGAAGCAAAGCAACCATTTGTAGTTGCAGAATAGCAAGCATGTTTAAGAAAGGTGGTGAAGCACATGGCCTCAATGAGAGATATAAAGCGTCGTAGAACCAGTATCTCAAGTACTCAGCAGATTACAAAGGCAATGAAGCTTGTTTCCACCGTTAAGTTACAGAAGGCAAAGGCTCATGCAGAGAATACCACACCGTATTTTAATTATATGTACAATACGGTATGTTCCATGTTAGCCAAGACCAAAAACATCAATCATCCATACTTGCAAACCAGAGAAGTTGGAAAGAAAGGCGTTATCGTCATTACTTCTAACAGAGGATTAGCAGGTGGATATAACTCAAACATTGTAAAGATGATTCGTGATGACGAGGTTATCACGGAGGATAATAGTCAATTATACTGTATCGGAAGAAAAGGTATGGAGGGCTTGACTCATAGAGGTTATACCGTAGCGATGGATGAGTCAGATGTAATGGATGCGCCTACGTATGACGACGCAAGTCGTATTTGTAAAGAACTTTTAGATGCGTATGCAGCTGGAGAGATTTCTGAAATCTATTTGGCATATACACATTTTAAAAACACGGTGGTTCATGAGCCTAAGCTTTTAAAATTACTACCTGTGGAATTATCAGAAGAAGATATGGCAGCATCAGAGGGTTCTAATGTTTTAATGAACTTTGAACCAAATCCTGAAGAAGCCATTGGAATGATTATTCCAAAGTATGTAACAAGCTTGGTTTACGGAGCATTAATCGAGGCAGTTGCAAGTGAAAACGGTGCCAGAATGCAAGCTATGGATTCTGCAACCAGCAACGCAGAGGAAATGATAGATAACCTGACATTGTCGTACAACCGTGCACGTCAGGGATCCATTACTCAGGAACTTACAGAAATTATTGCGGGTGCTGAGGCAATTTCTTAGTACTCAAAACATAGTATTTGAAAAGGAGTGATTCAAAGAAATGGCAAATACAAATACAGGAAAAATCACTCAGATTATTAGTGCGGTTATTGATGTTAAGTTTGCAGAAGGCGAACTTCCTGAAATCAATGACGCTATCGAAATTACTCGTGAAGACAAGTCAAAATTAGTAGTTGAGGTTGCACAGCATCTGGGAGATGATACCGTTCGTTGTATCGCCTTAGGACCTACCGACGGATTAGTTCGTGGTATGGATGCCGTAGCTACCGGAGCACCGATTTCGGTACCGGTTGGTGAGGAAACCTTAGGCCGAATTTTCAACGTATTGGGTGAACCAATCGATAATGGTGAAGCGCCTAAAACTGATGAACGTATGCCGATTCATAGACCGGCACCTACGTTTGAAGAGCAGGCTACATCATCTGAAATGTTAGAAACAGGAATCAAAGTCGTTGACCTTCTTTGCCCCTACCAAAGAGGTGGTAAGATTGGTTTGTTCGGTGGTGCCGGTGTAGGTAAAACCGTATTAATTCAGGAATTGATTCATAACATCGCTACTGAGCACGGTGGATATTCCGTATTCACAGGTGTAGGTGAGCGTACTCGTGAAGGTAATGACCTTTACTATGAAATGAAAGAATCAGGCGTTATTGATAAGACATGCATGGTGTTCGGACAGATGAACGAACCACCAGGAGCTCGTATGAGAGTTGGTTTAACAGGTCTTACAATGGCTGAGTATTTCCGTGATAAAGGTGGAAAGGATGTGTTACTTTTCATTGATAACATCTTCCGTTTCACACAGGCAGGATCTGAGGTATCTGCTCTTTTAGGACGTATGCCTTCAGCCGTAGGTTATCAGCCAACATTGGCAACAGAAATGGGTGCTTTGCAGGAGCGTATTACTTCTACAAAGAATGGTTCTATTACATCCGTACAGGCTGTATACGTACCTGCCGATGACTTAACTGACCCTGCTCCAGCTACAACATTCGCTCACTTGGATGCAACAACAGTATTAGAGCGTTCGATTGCAGAGCTTGGTATTTATCCTGCTGTGGATCCTTTGGGTTCTACATCACGTATCCTAGATCCACGTATTGTTGGACAGGAACATTTCGAAGTAGCTCGTGGCGTTCAGGAAATCTTACAGAAATACAAAGAATTACAGGATATCATTGCCATCCTCGGTATGGATGAACTTTCTGAAGAAGATAAATTAGTAGTTTCTCGTGCACGTAAGGTTCAGAGATTCTTATCTCAGCCTTTCTTCGTAGCAACTCAGTTTACCGGATTAGATGGAAAGTATGTACCTATTGCAGAAACCATTCGTGGATTTAAGGAGATTTTGGAAGGACGTATGGATGACGTTCCTGAAGGATATTTCTTAAATGCAGGTACCATTGATGAAGTTCGCGCTAAGATGAACTAAGGAGGTAGCAAGGTGGCAGAGGCAGATAACAAATTTGTAGTAGAGATTATTACTCCGGATCGTTTGTTCTACAAAGGTGATGCGGCTATGATCGAGTTTACTACTACAGAAGGTGAAATCGGTGTTTATAAGAACCATGTGCCTACTACCGTTGTTTTGGCTCCCGGAATTGTAACCATTCATGAAGGCGAGGGCAACAAAAAGGCAGCAGTTCACGCTGGATTTGCAGAGATTTTAAATGATAAGGTTACACTCCTTGCAGAAGTTGCAGAGTGGCCGGATGAAATCGATGTGGAGAGAGCAAAAGCTGCAGAAGCACGTGCGACAGAGCGTATTCAGGCAAAGGCTGATGACTTAGACTTGGTACGTGCTGAATTAGCACTAAAACGTGCATTGGTTCGACAGAACATTGTAGGTTAAACAAATAAAAGTAGTCTGATTTATTCAGGCTACTTTTTTTGTGTTTCTTTTTATGGTAAGATGAACCTACTTTTGAGTTATAGGAGAACTATATGTCATACCTGATGAAGGGAATCGACCGGAGAAGGGGACTATTTTCCGTAGCAATGGCAATTTTGGTATCCATTGGTATGAGTTTTTCATTGCTCCGGGAAGCAACCATAAATAATAGTCCTACGTTAGATTTTACAAATGAAACCATGGTATTCGTACGTACCATGTATCTATCTATGCCATCAAGTAAGGTACGTCTTACTTTATTATCTGTGGTACTTACCATTTTAATCTATATGGGATTATCCATTCGATTAAACATTAAAGATAAAATACTCTATGGATGTGTATCCATACTCTTTGCATCAACTCAGCTGATTTGTTACGCATTGAAAAAGACAGAGGCATGGACCGTTCTATACGAATTACCAATAAACCAGGTGAGAACTCTCATTCGTGGAATATCTCTATCCATTGTATTTTACTTCTTCTTAAAAGTAGCACTCAACTTGATAGAACAACAATTATCGCAGAGAATTGCCATAAAACGCCGCGTTAAATTCTGGCACGTGGTATTATTTGCCGCTCTTATCTTTTTCGCTTGGTTTCCGTATTTTCACATCTTTTACCCGGGTACAAGTAATGAAGATACGGTGATTATGATTATGGAATATTTCCATGTACCAAGTTACATTCAGGAAATGTCAGCCGTACAAGGTGAGGATATCTTTATTACAAATCATCATCCATATATGCTAATTATGTTGTTCGGGTGGTTTATTAAACTTGGATTAAATTTAGGGGACATTCAGCTTGGCGTAGCCATTTATACCATTTTGCACATGGCGTTTTTGTCCATCGTTTTTGCATCTGGAATCCAGTACTTACGACATGTTGGGGTTAGCTATCGTCGATGGTTGGCTGTGCTCTTAACCATAATGATTGTTCCGGTTTTCCCTTTATATTCTATTTGTATGGTAAAGGATACGATTTATGGCGCATTTTGTCTGATCTTTGTTCTAATGATGAATGAAGTTGCCCGAACTGGAGGAGCCATCTTAAGAAAAGGGTGGTTCGCAATCATGATGTTTGTGGTTGGAAGCCTTATGATGTTGACAAAAGTGTATGGAATTTACCTTCTTAGCGCTATTGGAGTGGTATATTTAATAATGTATCGTAAAGCATGGAAGGAAATTCTTCTTTCAATTTTTTTACCAGTGATTCTATTCCACTTCGTATATTTACAGATTTTCTTACCTGCAATGAATGTCGCTCCCGGCGGCGTTCAAGAGGGATTAAGTGTACCGCTACAGCAGACGGCTCGGTATCTAACGGAATATCCAGATGATATAACAGAGGAAGAAAAAGAGATTCTCAATCAGATTATTCCATATAAATACTGGACGAAGACCTATGAAGCAAAGCTTTCAGATCCCTTGAAAAAGCATTA
>JAILMB010000270.1 GCA_024692825.1 Lachnospiraceae bacterium
TGTAAGAAGACCTAAAATATCAATCGAATCTTCATTAAAATTATCATCAGATAGTTTTACTTCTGGCATATTTTCTGCACTCATACCGCCTGAGAATAATGCTTTTGAAGCATCACTAGCCTTCGTAGCTTCTTCGGTACCATGTACAAGTTCCGTTAACTCAAAAGCTAAAATATCCTTTGCTTCATTAAGCTTTGCACCTTCCCATGTATCCATCTCATCAATCTGTTCTAAAGGAAGGAAGGTAAGCATACGTAAACATTTTAATACGTCTGCATCTGCTACATTTCTCCAGTACTGATAGAACTCGTAAGGAGTTGTCTTTTCAGGATCTAACCATACAGCTCCGGACTGAGTCTTGCCCATCTTCTTTCCTTCTGAATTTAAAAGAAGGGTGATGGTCATAGCATATGCGTCTTTACCCAGCTTACGACGAATAAGTTCGGTACCACCAAGCATATTAGACCACTGATCATCTCCACCAAACTGCATGTTGCAACCATAATCCTGGTATAAACGATAGAAGTCATAAGACTGCATAATCATATAGTTAAACTCTAAGAAGCTTAATCCTCGTTCCATACGCTGCTTGTAGCATTCTGCCGTAAGCATACGGTTTACTGAAAAATGTGGTCCAACATCACGAAGTAATTCAACATAGTTTAAATCCAATAACCAATCAGCATTGTTTACCATCTGAGCTTTTCCCTCACCGAATTCAATGAAACGGCTCATCTGCTTCTTAAAGCATTCAATATTGTGGTTGATGGTTTCCTTTGTCATCATCTGACGCATATCGGTTCTTCCTGAAGGATCACCAATCATACCTGTACCACCACCTAAAAGGGCGATAGGTTTATTTCCTGCCATCTGAAGTCTCTTCATTAAACAAAGAGCCATGAAATGTCCAACGTGTAAACTATCTGCTGTAGGATCAAAGCCAATATAGAAGGTAGCTCCTCCATTATTAATCAGATCTTTGATTTCTGCTTCATCTGTGACCTGAGCTATTAAGCCTCTCGCTACCAACTCATCATAAATTGTCATGGGTCTTATCTCCTTTTCTATTTCTTATTTCCTTATGTCCAGGACAGACTTATCCCAGACCTTTAATATATTAGCACATTTCCTTCCATTGTGATATACTTTCTTTATCAAAGCCGAAGGGAGAGAAGGTCTATGATACATCCAGAAACCACACTTCATTGCCAATGTTGTGGTAGAGAATTCACCATGTCACAGTATGAATACGATGAGATGTTACAAAGAGATATTTCTCGTCCCATCTTTTGTTCCAATATCTGCCAAATGCAGGGATGGAATCCGGAACGAGTAGCATTCGCACGATACAGACATGAAATGGCAAAAAATAATTAAGAATACCAAAAACGGAAGGATGTATGAAGTCCTTCCGTTTTTGATACAAATGGCTTTGTAAAGTATAGTGTTTTAAGGAAAATTGTTATCGTTGTACTCTTGCTCCAGCACCACCCATTAATGCTTCAACTTCTGATTTAGAAGCCATAGTGGTATCTCCTGGTGTAGTCATTGCAAGAGCTCCATGGCACACACCATAGTTAACAGCCTGCGCTGCATCTTCTGTGGTCATAAGCCCATAGATTAATCCTGAAGCGAAGGAATCTCCTCCACCTACACGGTCCATAATTTCAAGACCCTTAAAGTCCATTCCCTTATGGATTTCACCGTCTGCCCAGCAAAGTGCTGACCAATCATTTACGGTTGCTGTCTTTACGGTACGAAGAGTAGTAGCTACAACTTTGAAGTTTGGATAAACCTTTGCAGCTTCATTAATCATCTTCTTGTAACCTTCAATATTTAATTCTTTAAGATTAGCGTCATTACCTTCAATTTCAAATCCAAGACATGCAGTAAAGTCTTCTTCGTTTCCGATCATAACATCTACATATTTTGCGATTTCTTTATTAACTTCCTGAGCCTTAGCCTGTCCACCGATAGCTGACCACATAGAAGGACGATAGTTTAAGTCATAAGATACAATAGTTCCGTACTTCTTAGCTGTCTTAATAGCTTCGATTACTGTTTCAGATGCCTGCTCTGAAAGTGCTGCATAGATTCCGCCAGTATGTAACCAACGAACTCCAAGCTCACCAAAGATATAGTCAAAATCAAAATCAGCAGGAGTTGCTTTAGAAATAGCAGTATTTGCTCTATCTGAACATCCCTTTGCTCCACGGATACCATATCCTCTTTCAGTGAAGTTTAATCCGTTTCTGCATACACGGCCGATTCCGTCTGTATCCATCCATTTAATAAGAGAGGTATCAACACCCCCCTGAAGGATGAAATCTTCCATTAATTTACCAACTTCATTGTCAGCAAAAGCAGTAAGAACTGCTGTGTTTAAACCAAAGCATCTTCTAAGACCACGGATAACGTTATATTCTCCGCCGCCTTCCCAGGCTCTAAAGTTTCTTGCTGTACGAATTCTTCCTTCGCCGGGATCAAGACGAAGCATAACTTCACCTAATGATACCGCATCATATTTACATTCGTTTCTATCTCTTAAATTTAATTCCATGTTATTCTCCTTAGCCTCTAACTTCTTTTACAATATCAGCAGCTTCTTTTGTAAGACGTTCAATCTCATCAAACTTTCCAGCTGAAATCATATCTTTTTTAACCATCCATGTTCCGCCGCAGGCAAAGATTCTGTCATACTTTAAGTAGTCTTTTACATTGTCTTTGTTTAATCCGCCGGTAGGCATAAAGTTAACATTTACATATGGTGCTGCTAAGTTCTTAATCATGTTTAATCCACCGTTTGCTTCTGCAGGGAAGAATTTAACATTGGTAACTCCACACTCAAGAGCCTGCTCAATTTCTGAAGCTGTTGCTACACCAGGTGCCATAGGAATGTTTTTCTCCACACAGTAACGTACAATCTTAGGATTGCATCCTGGAGCCACGATAAACTTTGCTCCTGCTGCTACTGCACGATCAACCTGCTCTGTTGTAAGAACAGTACCTGCTCCTACTAACATTTCTGGGAACTTTTCGCTCATAATGCGAATTGCTTCCTCAGCTGCATCTGTTCTAAATGTAACTTCTGCACAAGGAAGTCCACCCTTAACTAAAGCTTCTGCTAAAGGCTCTGCGTCCTTTGCGTCATCAAGTGCAACTACGGGAACGATACCGATTTTGCTTAGCTGTTCTAATACTTCCATTTTGTCTCCTTTTATATTCCTAAATAGTTTTTTGAATTGTAATAACAAATGTTTTCAATCATCTGTCCAAGGAATTCTTCGTCCCAAGGATATTCACCATTTTCTACTTTTTCTCCAACCATATTACATAAGATTCTACGGAAATACTCATGTCTTGAGAAGGATAAAAAGCTTCTGGAATCTGTTAACATTCCAGTAAAGGTGCTGAATACGCCATAATCCATTAATGCCTGCATCTGACGTTCCATACCAGTCTTATGATCACAGAACCACCATGCTGGTCCAAGCTGAATCTTTCCTGGGCAGCTTCCATCCTGGAAGTTTCCAAGCATTGATCCAAGCATTTCCAAGTCGTTTGGATTCAGGCAGTAAAGAATGGTTTTTGGCAACTGACCGCTAATATCAGCACTATCTAAAAGTGCAGATAACTCAGCTGCATAATTAAAGTCATCTTCTGAATCGAAACCACAGTCTACTCCTAATTTATTAAACATACGGGTAGAGTTGTTTCTCATTGCTCCAATGTGAAGCTGCATTACCATATCGCGTTTGTGATATTCCTTTGCTAAATCTGTTAAAAGATGTCCCTTAAACTTAATTTCATCTGACTGAGAAAGACCATATAACTCATCTTCACCTGTTTCAGCCTGATTTTCATCAGCACTTAAACGCCTTTTAAAGATGGCATCAGCTTCTTCTGTGGTACATTTTTTGTAAATACCACCTTCTAAGCTGTGATCTGTAATACGGCAACCAGCTTCATAGAAGAAATCTAAACGCTTTGCCAAAGCAGCTACTAAACTATCGTAATCAGTGATTTCGCAGCCTGCTGCCTCTGAAAGCTTCTTGATATAATCTGCATATCCAGCTTTACGAATGCCCATGGCTTTCTCTGGACGGTAAGAAGGACGTACGTGGAAACGAGTCTCTTCTTCCTTTAATTTTAAATGATATTCCAAGCTATCTGCCGGATCATCTGTAGTACAAAGTTCTACTACGTTCATACGAACAAGTAAATCTCTTACTCTGAAATCTTCCTGTTGCATAAGCTCGTTACATTTGTCATAAGTTTCCTTTGCACTCTTTGG
>JAILMB010000272.1 GCA_024692825.1 Lachnospiraceae bacterium
AATGATGGCGTTCGTGATTTGCATCAAATGCCTTTTACTTTTACAAAGACAAGAGAGAACACTACTTCTACAGACTGGGAAGGATTTATAAGAGGTCTTCGGGCAATTCACTTTGATAAGGTATTAAGTTTTGAAACAGCACCTATTTTAAAATCTTTTCCGGATGAGTTGCAGGATGAGGTACTAGGGATGATAGCTAATATTGGAAAATATTTTGCGGA
Organism: Lachnospiraceae bacterium; assembly: GCA_024692825.1. Taxonomy (GTDB): domain Bacteria; phylum Bacillota; class Clostridia; order Lachnospirales; family Lachnospiraceae; genus JAILEN01. The sequence continues at coordinate 222 of JAILMB010000272.1, forward strand.
GAAAATCAATGAGTAATACAGATGTAAATTACATAATTGTTCAGGCGGGTGGAAAAGGAACCCGTATGGAGTATCTCACCTATAATAAACCAAAGGCATTGGTTCCAATTGAAAATCTGCCAATGCTGTTTCATTTGTTTCGAAAATACAATGAGGCACATTTTATTGTAATTGGAGATTACAAATATGAAGTGTTAGAAAAATATTTGCAGGCCTTTGCTGAGGTGGATTATCATCTTGTGGATGCAAGGGGAAAAAAAGGAACCTGCGCCGGTATAAGAGATGCATTGGATTTTATTCCTGAAGCATCTCCATTTATGCTTATTTGGAGCGATTTAATTTTGCCAAAAGAATATAAGATGCCGGTAGCGGATAAAGATTATGTAGGAATCTCTAAAGACTTTCGCTGTAGATGGAGTTATAAGGACGAGAAGTTTGCGGAGGAGCCTAGTGAGGACCAGGGTGTAGCCGGTCATTTTATTTTTACCGACAAAAATAAGGTTTCGGATGTCCCTGTAGAAGGGGAGTTTGTTCGCTGGCTCCAAAGTAAAGAAATGATTATGGAAGAATATCCTTTGTATCGTACAAAGGAGTACGGACTTCTCTCAGAATATCAAAAATTGACGGGATCCCGCTGCCGTCCCTTTAATCGTATCACCGTAGATGGAGATAAGATTATAAAAGAAGGCATCGATGAACAGGGTCGTGCCTTAGCGGTAAGAGAAAATGCCTGGTATCAAAAAGTAAAGGAAGAAAACTTTAAGAATGTTCCAAAGATTTATAGCACCAATCCTATTGTGATGGAAAAGGTGGATGGAAAGAATATTTTTGAATATGACCTTTCTTTAGAAGAAAAGAAAAATGTTTTAAATCAGTTGGTAGAGTGCATTCATGAAATTCATAATTTAGAAGGCTGCGAGACAGATAAAGACAGCTTTTATGATGCTTATATCGGGAAGACCTTTAAGCGATTGGAAAAAGTAGAAGAGTTGGTTCCTTTTGCGAAGGATGAGTATATCACCATTAATGGTAGAAAATGTAAGAATGTTTTCTATTGTAAGGAGGAATTAGAAGATGCTGTAATGAAGTATCTTCCAAAAGAGTTTCGGCTTTTGCATGGGGATTGTACTTTTAGTAACATGATGCTAAAAAATGGAACCACTCCGGTAATGATCGATCCAAGAGGTTATTTTGGGACTACAGAACTTTACGGAGATCCTGCCTATGACTGGGTGAAGTTATATTATTCCTTGGTTGGAAATTATGATCAGTTTAATCTGAAACGTTTCCGCCTTCAAATTGAAGAGACGGAAGTGAATTTAGAAATTGAATCCAATCATTGGGAGGATGTAGAGAACGAATTCTTCCGACTCCTTGGAGATGAGGTGACTCCTGCACAGATGAAGCTGTTACACTCTATTATCTGGCTGTCTCTTACTACTTATGCGTGGGAGGACTACGATTCTATCTGTGGAGCGTTTTATAATGGACTACTCTATTTGACGGACTATTTTGAAGAAGTATAAAGGGGAAGAAAAATGATTGCATATTTTGAAGATGTCTTAAAGACAATAACAGATTCCATGGAATCAATTGATGAAGCTACTTATGAAAACCTTGTAAATCAGTGTACGGAAACGATTCAAAATGGTGGGAAAATCATTGCCAGTGGACTTGGGAAAAATGTACCTATTTGTGAGAAGTTTGTAGGTACACTAAATTCCTTTGGAATAGATGCCAGATTTTTACATACCAACACAGCGATTCATGGGGACCTTGGTATGGTAACAGAAAAGGATTTAGTGATTGTATTATCGAAGGGCGGTAATACCGTAGAGACGGTAGATTTGATTCAACATCTTTTGGACAGAGAAACCAACACCTGGTTGTTTTCCTTTGCGAAGAATGGAAAGAGCGCAGAACTTTTACCGGATGATAAAATTTTAATGCTGGAGTTAGATAACGAAGGAGATGAGTGGGATATTGTTCCAAACAACTCCACTACCGTAAACTTAATCGTGCTTCAGGGAATTGCTATTGAAATGGCAAAACGGATGAATGTTACCTTGGAAGATTTTAAGAAAAATCATCCAGGTGGAGGAATTGGTGCACGTCTTAGAGGAGAACAAATATGGAAGTAGAAATGTCTTCTTTGCCAAAGACCTGGATTTTGGATTTGGATGGAACCATTGTAAAACACAACGGCTATAAAATAGATGGGAAGGATTCTCTTTTGCCTGGTGCAAAAAAATTGCTTTCCCAAATCGGAGGAGATGACTGTGTTATTTTTGTTACTTCCAGAGAAAAGCAGTATCAAAAAATCACAGAAGAGTTTTTAAGGGAAGAAGGAATAGAGTTTTCTCACATTATATATGAAGCTCCTTATGGAGAACGCATTTTAATAAACGATGCGAAACCATCAGGACTTCCTATGGCCTATGCCTTTAATACGAAGCGGGATGTGGCAGAAGACTTATCTGTAGTTATTAACCCAGATTTATAAACAGGAGAGAAAATGATTAGTCAGAAAGAATATGAAGAACTTTGCAAAACCATTAGAGAACTTTGCCAAAGTGGCTATGAAGTGATGCTGTTTCATCAGGGATTTGGTGAAACAGCCATTTTTTTACAGGTGGTATATAAATATAAGGAACTTAGTGGAAAAAAATTATTTATTATTACCTATACGTCTACTAGAACAGAAATTTTGAAATGCAGCGATGTAATCGATGAAGTATTTGAGGTTCCTAAAGATGTTTATTTGATGTTAAGTGGGGAAAATCAAATGCTGAATGAATTAGGCATAAAGAATTTTCTCGCAATGCATAACATGGATCTGGATCGCTCTACCATGAAAAATGAAGTGTGTGAGTTTTTAGGAATCCCAAAGGATACACCATATAGACATTTGAGTCTTCCTGGTATCCAGGCAAACTGGGATGAATATTTTAGAACAAAGAACCTTCTTCCGGGGAAAACGGTATATATCGTTCCTCATGCATTGTTTTTGGGAAAGGTAGTTCCAGAAGAATTTTGGGAAAAACTAGTTGAGCGATTAAGGGAGGAAGGTTATACCGCTATTATGAATTTGCCTTCGGAAACAATACCAGGGGTTCCTTTTGCTTATTTTGATATGGTGGTATCTTTGCAGTTGGCAAAACACTGTGGATGTGTGGTAGGCGCAAGAACCGGGTTTATGGATTTGGTAGCTACTTTTACTGATTTACCTATCATTGCAATCTATCCTGATGACACACATCCCTCCTGGGATATTTGTAAAAAGTATACCTGGAGGGAACCGGTGAATGGTGATTATGCAAAAGTCTATATGGAAAGTACAGGGATTAATACCCTGTTTCCAAGGGATGGAATAACAGAGCTTGTATATACTTCAGATGAAGAAATAATTGATGAAATCATAGAAAAAATATCTTTTAAAATTTCTTATTGACTTCCCTTGACAAATTGTTCTATAATGTACGTTGCACTATTATGGAAGAGTAGGACAATTATGCCCTTTTTTAAGACAGATAGATGCGCACAATACTAAGTAATAGCTATTTACTTGAA
>JAILMB010000001.1 GCA_024692825.1 Lachnospiraceae bacterium
GAATGAAGATGAGGATCGATTAACCTTAAGTTGTATTATGAAAATTGATCCAAAGGGAAAGGTGTTTGACTATAAGATTTGTGAGTCTGTGATTCATTCTACAAGACGAATGACCTATACCAATGTGAATCGTATTTTGGAGGATGAAGATCCAGAAGTAATGGAGGAGTACAAAGATCTCGTTCCTATGTTTCGGGAAATGGCTTCACTTGCAAAGATTTTAAATAGACGTCGAAGCAAACGGGGCAGTATTGATTTTGATTTTCCTGAAACTGTTATTTTACTTGATGAAAAGGGACGGCCTACAGAGATTCGCCCTTATGAACGACGTACATCCAATCGTTTGATTGAGGAATTTATGTTATTGGCCAATGAGACAGTAGCCCGTTATGCCTGCGAAGAAAACTTGCCGTTTTTATATCGTGTGCATGGCACACCTGATGGTGAAAAGATTACAAATCTAGCTCATTTTATCGGTGGATTTGGTTATACTTTAAAGGGAGATAAGACGGATATTTCTCCAAAGGAACTACAGAGTTTGCTTAAGAAGATCGAAGGTACTCCGGAAGAGGATTTGATTGCCAGATTGACTCTTCGTTCCATGCAACAGGCAAAATATGACGTGGAATGTGATGGACATTTTGGTTTAGCTGCAGAATATTACTGCCATTTTACTTCTCCAATCCGTCGTTATCCTGACCTTATGATTCATAGAATACTAAAGGAACACTGGCATAACAAATTAAAGAAACGCCGTAGTGCTTATTATGAAGGAGCTCTTCCACAGATTGCATCTGAAACATCGAGATTAGAACGTCGTGCAGATGAAACCGAGCGTGAAGTTGACAAGTTAAAGAAGGTTCAATTTATATCTTCTTATATTGACCAGGAATTCTTAGGAGTTATTTCCGGAATTACAAAATGGGGCGTTTACGTTGAGCTTCCAAATACAGTAGAGGGAATGATTCCAATTGTATCTTTAGATGATGACTATTATGATTTTGATGAAGAACACTATTGTCTGGTTGGAGAACGTACAAAGCGTACCTTTACCCTTGGAGAGCCACTTCGTATTCGTGTAGTTAAAACAGATTTTGAAACGCGAACCATTGATTTTGAGTTAGCTGAAAAAAAGAAAGCAAAGGGTACTACGAAGGCATTTTCAAAAACCAGAAAAGGGAAACCGTTAAAGAAGAAAGTAGCCATAAAAGAACGTGATCGTAAACGTTCTTCGGAAGGAAAGGCTTCGAAAAAGCATGGGAAAAAATATGCCACAAAGGCTATGAAAAAATCCGGCAGTAAAAAAAGATCAACGAAAAAATCTGGTGGAAAGAAATCCAAAAAATAAGTATAGTTATATAGCATGGATGAAGTATATTTGAGGAATTAGATATGGCAGAAGGACATAAGTTAATAGCAAATAATAAAAAAGCATATCACGATTACTTTTTAGAGGAGACCTATGAAGCGGGTATTTCTCTCGTTGGAACAGAAGTAAAATCGTTACGTATGGGAAAATGTTCGGTAAAGGAAGCCTTCCTTCGTATTGAAAACGGAGAGCTCTTTGTTTATCAAATGCACATTGCACCATACGAAAAAGGAAATATCTTTAACAGAGATCCTCTTCGCCCAAGAAAGCTTTTAATGCATAGTTATGAGATTTTAAAACTAGAACAAAAGATGAAGGAAAAAGGATATACCCTGATTCCTGTAGAGGTTTATTTTAAAGGTTCTCGTGTAAAGGTAAAGGTAGCTTTGGCAAAGGGTAAAAAACTTTACGATAAACGTGCAGATATTGCGAAGAAGGATCAAAAGAGAGAAGCTCAAAGAGAGTTTAAACAGGCATTTAAATAATAGAAAATATGGATGCTAATCTTTTGTAAAAATTCAATTAAACTACAGGTTTAGTGTTGAATTTTTTCATATGCTGTATTATATTTTTATAAGCGCTCTGCCGATATATATGGCAGAGGAACATGGGCTAGTAAAGGTTTCGACAGGGATCTTGCAGCTGGTGAAGCGAGCCGCAGGGAGATGCGTTAAATCACAAATTAAATTTAAACGCTGAAGATAATTTAGCATACGCTGCCTAAGGGCAGCAGTCGCCTTAATGCACCTGCACATTAAGTCACCGGCTTCAAACATGCAGGAAACGGCATTGATAAAGCTTTGAATTAATGTACGTATCATGAAGCTACTAAAGCATTAAGGGTGTGCTTCCCCGTAATGTGGAGGGAATGTCAAA
>JAILMB010000061.1 GCA_024692825.1 Lachnospiraceae bacterium
GCCATGGAAAAAATCCAATCCGTTTTAAGTCCAATGGAAAATAAGGTTTTGGAATTGTACTTAAAAGGTATGGATTATAAGACAATAGGAGAGTCGTTAGGAAAAGAGGAAAAAAGTATTGACAATGCAGTGCAACGAATCAGAAATAAAGTGAAAAAATTAGAATTTTAAATAAATTTAGTCTTTTGTTTTTATTTCTAAAAAAATGGGGGTTTTTTTGTACTAAATATATATTGCTATTTATTTTGTATGATGGTAAAATCTCAACGTTGTGTTTATAGGAAGTATGGAGATTGTATGGTTAAGAACGTTGGATTAGAACTGAATATTGATGGGTTGCCATCCCTTGCTCGATTTAAAAAGGTGGGAAGCCGCATGGCGATTTCAATGGAGCAACCTGTATTATTAAGTATTAATCTTTGCAATTTAAAATTCTTTAATGAAATATATGGCCCGGCATTAGGGGATGATTTAATCAACTATATGGTTCGTTATTTTTGCTTTGATAATGATAATTGTGAACTTGGAACCAGAAGTTATGTGGATCATTTGCTTCTTCTATGTGAAGGACATGGAGAATCAAGACTGAAATTAAGTGATCAGTATGAGTTGTTTTTGAATCGCTTTTTAGATAATGTGAATCAAAAATATCCAAGGGCAAGAATTCACCTTGATTGTGGTATGTATATCATTCAACCCGGGGATGATTTTTTAGCAGCTCAGGATAATGCGAGATATGCGAGACGAAGCATTCATAATAGTTTTACTAATACCATTGCATTTTATGAGAAAAATTTAAGAGAAGATTCTCTTGCAAAGGCCAGTGTAATTCCTAATTTTGAAAGAGCACTTGAAAATGGCGATATTATGGTTTTATTGCAACCAAAATGCTCTGCTAAAACAGGAAAGATAATTGGGGCAGAAGCCTTATCCCGTTTTAGGGATGAAGAGGGAAATGTAATTTCTCCTGAATTATATGTGCCGATTTTAGAGAATGCATCTGTTGTTTCTCAGTTGGATTTTGAAGTCCTTTGTCAGGTGATTGACTTTCAGAGAAGATGGTTGAATGAAGGGAAAAAAATCGTCCCTGTTTCAGTGAATTTATCTCGAATCGACTTTTTGGAAACCGGTTACATTGAGATGGTGGATAATTTTATTACTGCTTCCGGTGTACCAAAAGAGATGATTGAGTTTGAACTTACTGAAACTGCAGTAGTAGAGAATTTAAATGAAATCGTAGAAGAGTTAAACTTCCTTAGAGACAAGGGTTATCGAATTGCTATGGATGATTTTGGAAGTGGATTTAATTCTCTCTATGTCTTGGGTAAGATTCCTGCAAATGTGATCAAATTTGATCGCGGATTTGTATTACATAGTATTCAAAACCAGGTCGGAATGACCATTCTTTCAAACCTTGTAGATACGTTTAAAGAGATTAATTTTGAAGTATTGTGCGAAGGTGTCGAGACGGAAGAGGAAAAGGAAAAAATTGTTTCCTGTGGCTGTGATATTATTCAGGGTTACCTCTATGATCGTCCACTTGAAATTGAAGAGTTTGAAAAAAAATATATGTAATATTTGAAAGACATAATGAATGAAATTGGAAATCATTATAATTATGAGATAATCAAAAATATGAACTGTCTTAAAAGCGGTTGGAATCAAACGATTTCAATCGCTTTTTCTGACAAACTAAGATAGTGTTTGATATAATAGCAGAAACGAATTATTGGAGATAAAACATGAATCAAACTGTTGTTGTAGGTATGTCAGGAGGAGTGGATTCCTCCGTTGCTGCTTATTTATTAAAAGAACAAGGATATAACGTTATTGGTGTAACCATGGAGATGCTTAAAAAAGCGCCTGAAGTTGGTGAGGAAGCAAAAGATGCAAAGAAAATTTGTGATCGTCTTGAAATCCCCCATTACATTATGCATTTTAATGAAGAATTTGAGTGCAAGGTTATGAATCCTTTTGTTGAGGAATACTTACATGGTCGGACTCCAAATCCATGTGTTTTGTGCAATCGAAACATTAAGTGGCAGGCTTTGATGGAA
>JAILMB010000073.1 GCA_024692825.1 Lachnospiraceae bacterium
GGATTCAACTGTTCTGACCACGCTCCTATGCAGGATTTAGCCCGCACGGTTCGTCTCCTAGAACAACATCAGGATGAATTCAATATTGATATGGAGGGCTACGCTGTTATTGGATTTTCCGCCGGTGGAAATATGGCCGGAATCTATGGTTCAAAGGAATGGGGCTATGATTTTTACCATACAAAAAAGCCCGGAGCACTCATTCTTGCTTATCCCTGGACCAATGTAAACCATTGGTTACAGCATCCCTATTGGAATATCTTTATTGGTCTTCTTGGACTTTGGCTATCGGAACGAGGCAATATTTGTATGTTTCGATACAGCAAACATTTTCTTAGAAAGAATAGAGAAACCCTTTGCGTGCAAAACTATGTAGATACCGATTATCCTCCTACCTATATGTTTGCAGGTGGGAATGACGTCTTAGTTCCTTCTCATGCCCATACCGATGTGATGGAAAAAGCCTTAAAAGAAAACCACATTCCTCATATGTATGAAAAGTTTTTTGCAGTGCCTCACGGCATTGGTTTGGGAGAAAAAACTTCGGCAGAAGGTTGGATTGAAACCGCCCTAGAGTTTTGGCACTCTCATATTTAATGGCAAATATTTATAAAAGAACACAAAAATCTGATATTTCCATTTACATAAAACCATTATAATGTTCTTTAGGTTATATAAAGGAGGCTTACATATTATGTCACTATCAGGTTTTATGTTTCGCGTTATGGCAGGACGCTCTGACAAAAGAAGAGATTCATCTCTAACTGCTCCAGAGGATGTCACTGCAATCTGCGATATCAATTACGCAAACAACAAGGATATCTATAACACTTTGGATATTTATTTTCCAAAAGATGTCACGGACACACTTCCCGTCATTGTAAGTTACCATGGCGGTGGCTACGTATATGGCACAAAAGAGATTTATAAATATTACGGAATGTTTTTAGCACAACAGGGCTTTGTTTTTGTAAACTTCAATTACCATTTGGCACCAAAGGCAAAATTTCCTACTCAGCTTACAGAAGCAAATCTTGTATTTCAATGGATAGTAGCAAACGGTTCAAAGTACCATATGGACCTTAATAACGTCTTTTTGGTAGGTGATTCTGCAGGAGCTCAAATGGCATCTCAATATGCTGCTATTGTTACAAACCCAGACTATGCATCCCTTTTTCCATTCCAGATTCCTTCTGGATTTACATTGAGGGCAATTGCACTCAACTGCGGAATGTATGAAACAAATGTCTCAGAAGTAGAAAAATCCAATCGATTTACAAAGGACTTATTCCATGATTATTTTGGGAAAAATCCAACGGAATCTTACGGAAAAGACTTTCTAAAAATGATTGATGTGCTAGGCCATATCACATCCGATTTTCCACCTACCTATGTTATGACATCGGAATATGATTTCTTAAAAGAAAATGCCCTTCCTTTGCACGATTTTCTAAAAAGTAAAAACATTCCATGTGAATATAAGTGCTATGGGGATCCATCGAAAGAATATATGGGCCATGTGTGTCATGTAAATATGAATCTAGAAGAAGCAAAAGAGATTAACCTGGACGAATGTAATTTTTTCCGAAACTACATTATGTAACATAACAAAAAGGACTCTGTCATATGACAGAGTCCCTTTCTTTTACACAGATATTTCTTTAATCAAAAACTCATTTCCCTGAAGCAAATAGGTATGCTCACTACCGCAGTTTGGGCATATTTTACCATGCTGGATGGTATCGTATTCCTGTTTGCAGTCTTCGCAAAATGTAATGGCTTCAATGGGTTCTATGACAAGCTCGCAGCCCTTCATCAGCTCTTCCCGGTCTACTGCCCATTTCCAGCAGTCCTCTAAAAGATTGGGAATAACAGCAGACACTTTTCCAAGCTGTAAGGTAACAGATTCTACTTTTGTAATATCGTTTTCTTCTGCCACTTCTTTGATATCATCAATGACTTTATAGGTCCTCTTAGGGACGGTTCTTTTGCCTTCACAAAAGTTCCATCTCATCATTCATTTTTACAAAACCATACTTTTCATACAGCGGGTTTCCCATCTTTGTTGCTTCCAATGGAATCGCTGTTATTCCTCGTTTTCTGGCATCTAAAACTAAAAGCTCCAAAGTTTTATACGCAATTCCCTGGCGGCGATAATCCGGAGCGGTATACATATTCATGATATATGCCTTCTCTCCTGTCTGATTATGATAAGTCGGCATCACTCTAAAATAGCTCACTCCTCCGGCACCAACAAATCTTTCGCCGTCAAATACCAAGTTTGTGAAGACAAAAGAACCGTCCCTATCATTTTTATTATTATCTTAAAATGTTTTCTTTAAACATTTCCTTTAATTATTGTCTTAAACCATTGTCCCTGATTATTGATTTCTGTCTGAATCTGCTTCCAGTTTTTGCATCGCAGATAGTTTTCCGGCAAATCACAATCCTGATTCCATGGGCGTTCAAACACCATTACTTTCAAATCCGGGAAGTGCTCAAAATACTGAAACGCCAGAGGTGAATCTTCTATGGCATAATCAAAATGCATCTTATAAAAATCCTCTAATTCCAGATTGAAACTTCCGTTTTGATAAAAGGTATCTCTTCCGTATTTATTTAAAAAATAAAGTTTTGCCCGGCTAAGGCCATGCTCATCCAGCCATTTACGAGAATCCTCATAGGTACTGTCCGGCCTGCCTGTTATAACCGAAACCGAATGCCCCTGATCCATCAGCTCATTTAATACCGCAGAAGCGTTTGGCGTTTCTTCGTAGGAAAGAAGTGTTTTCGATAAGTGACCTTCCACCATAAGCTTTTCGTATTCTTCATTATCCAATTGAAAAGAGTCCTTCAGGTTAAAAAACTTAACCTCCTCATAAGGCACATTTTTCCCAAACAGTCTTTTATTTATTTCTGTAAACGACCTGGCTGTCTCACACAGACAGTCGTCAAAATCTACATATATATTCAAAAGTAATCTCCTTCTTTTTTTAACAATACAACACCATTTTCCTCAATATAAATCTACGAGTCAAGGTTAAATATTTTTTGAGAACCCAATACTCCTAAATGTCAACACAATAAGACGGCTATCCCCTGATGAGGTTCATCACAGGATAACCGCCTATTAAATTCACTTCCTAATATGTTATTTTAACCACATTTCCATGAGTAATTCCTGCCTCATTAAAGGCATCAACTCTCACATAATACTCTGTTCCTGATACTAACGCTCTAATTTCCTGTTCTTGTTTATCAAAAACCATAAAACTGTGATAAAGTTTTTCTCTGGAATGGCCCCATAAAACTACATATCCAACAGCATCTCTACTATTGTCATCTTTTTCTATCTGGTTTTTCCACCCCACAAGCATACTCATATCATCCAGTCTTTTTGCACACGTTACAATTGCTTTGGCCGGTTTTAGTTTATCTTTCTTTCCAAATACACGCATACCGGAAATACATGGTGACTGATTATACGGTAGTTCACAGACTGTTAATCGAATATATCTTACTCTCTTTCCTGTATCCCATACTAAAAAATCATGTGGCAAGTCCGTTTCAACATCTCGCTTGTCCATCAGGACTTCCCAGTCCACCTGATTTTGACTTCCTTCTAAAAGCCACCTCGTGAAAAATATTCTTTCTTCAATATAACGTCCCTGATCATTGTCGCCTTTGAATTCTTTTCCTATTGGCAAGTCAACCAATCCCATATTATCAGCAAAATTTATCTGAATAGCATTTACTTGACATACATCATCTAAATCCAGAGTGATTTGTGGACTTTTATCATAAGAATCCGCTTTCCAATAGCTTTGAATATTTTCATCGGTAACATTTTGGGCACTTGGTAGATTGCTGGATACAGACACAGTTTTTCCATATGACAACAGCATCCATTTAGGCTCACTCCATGGATTATCCCTCAATAATGAAATATCCTGCGGCCAATCGCCATACCTCTGATTGCAAAACAGTTCTCCATCAGAATCAAATCCGGCAGGCCATATACCTACTCTTCGCTCAAACATATGGTTTACCGAAATCCGCATAGTAGACGTATGCCACCATTTTCCCATAAAGTCCCTCATCGTTGAGCCGTGTCCGGCTCCTGGGCAAAAACCACCAGGCGAATATGAATAGGGATTATTTTTTGCATGAGCAAATGGTCCTAAAGGAGAATCGCTCTCATAAACTCCATCATTATAAGTATGAAATTCTGCACCGGGGCTTGCATACTGTAAATAGTATCTTCCATTATATTTTGTCATCCACGCGCCCTCTATAAATGGATTATCACTAATTACTGCCTCCATTATAGATTTATTTTCTTCAGGTGTATGTTCTACAATAAATTCCTCGTCCACTTCATCCCGACTTACTCCAAATTGCTGTGCCATAGATGTTTTCATCATATTCAGTACATAATTTTCTTCTTTTTTATAATGATGATTGAGTCCAAGTCTCTCAAATCCATGCTTACTTTGATTACCGAAAATCAGCCCCTGTGGTCTGCCCTTTGGCTTCATCGTTTCAGGTTCAAGCTCAACTCCGTAAATCGGTGTTGCATTTGAACAGCCATAATATAAATACACACGTCCGTCATCATCACAAAACAGGTTTGGATCCCAAAAATCAAAGCTTCCTTTTATCACTTCGTATTCATCTGCTAATGGATTCTTCGTTCTGTAAAAATCACATACAGTACCTCTTTTTGAAGCGCAAAAATACATCCATTCTCCAACCACTCTTACATCAGGTGCATAGTCATATGCAGGAATGACATCTGCATATTTATGATAATTCCAATCCTCCATATTATCACTGTAATAGAACCCTAAATTCATACTAAGGAACAGATAATACTTTCCCTTAAATACTATCATCGACGGATCTGCCGCCTCTCTGCTTAGAGTACATCGTTGTCCATTTGAAAGGAACTGATAAGCATAAGAAATATTTAAAGGGTTACAAAAATATTGACTCATTTTATCTCTGCCTTTCCACACAACCGCCGTGTTCTTCCATCAATATATCTGTCATCTGAGATAAGGAAATCCTCTTCAAGACGGATATCCTCTGAAGATGAGCCAATCTGAACATGAATACTACCTTTTTCAATTTTCCATTTCATATTAGAATCTAAAAAGGCGAGCTGACTTGCATGTATAGAAAATACTACTTTTTTTGACTCCTGCACTTTCAAAGGAACCCTTTTAAAAGCATGCAACTCCTTGACCGGTCTTGTAACGGAAGCAAAAGCATCCTGCAGATAAAGTTGAACTACCTCCACTCCATCGTATGCTCCAGTGTTTTTTATCATACAGGATATATCAATCTCCTCATCAGCGCTAATTTCCTTTTTACTAATTCTAATATCGCTATAAGTAAAATCCGTATAACTCAATCCATGTCCAAAGCAGTATCTTGGCAAATGTGATTCATCCACATATTCTGTAAATCCCACGCTCATACCCTGGTGCCAAGACGAACCGTTAAGATGGTTGTAATATATAGGTAATTGCCCCGCATTTCTAGCAACTGTAACAGGCAATTTTCCTGTTGGGTTGTACTTTCCCGCCAAGATGTTGGCAACAGCTCGGGCTCCGTATTTTGCTGGAGTCCAAGCCTCTATAATAGCATTTAAATATTTATCCGCCACATCACTTGAAATTGGCCTTCCATCAAAATGCACTCCAATAAGCGGTTTTCCCAATTTCGCGACTTCCACTATAAATGCGTCTTGACATGCAGGCAAATTAATATTCGTTCCGTCAACCCCTTCTCCCATGGTTGCAATTGAACCGGAACCGTTTTTTCCACCTAGTGTCAGAATCACTATATCCGCATTCTTTGCCACTTGTAGTGCTTCTACAAATCCACTTTCATCACATCCGGCTTTTGGATATCCCCATGCATAACAAATATTTACATTCGGAAGAATATCTTTCATCTCTTCGACAAGATTTTTACAATCCGGCTCCAAAGTTTTTAGAATATTATCAAATACTTCTGTTTCATCTACCTGTACATTTGTCCCCGGCACTCTATCCATGCAAAGGGATGCACTATCTCCACCAACCCCTACTCCTGCCATAGAATTTCCGGCAGCAAACTGAGATTCCACCATAGAAAGATGGGTATAACCTCCAAAATAATATCTGGCATTTCCCCCATGAGGGCCGATAATAGCAATCTTTTTTTCTTTTTCTGTTAAAGGGAGCACTCCGTCATTTTTGAGAAGCGTAATTGATTCCTGTGCCGCTCTCATAGAAATGTCCTCATCCTCTTCATGAAGAACTGTTTTTTTTAGTTCTTCTCCTACAAGAGAAAACGGGTTTTCAAAGATTCCCATTCTAAACTTAGCTTCCAAAACTCTAAGAACCGCCCGATCCAGGACAGCAATGTCAGCCTCACCTGATTCGAATTTTGCTTTTAGTTCTGCGCCATAGCAGATTGTAACCGGAAGTTCCGTATCCATCCCGGCTTCCATACACATAAAACCGGCTTCTGTCATACTTTCACCAACATGCTGTACTCCGAAAACCATGCCTGTAGCTCCATAATCAGATACAACCACTCCGTCAAATCCCATTTCCTCCCGAAGGAGTTGTGTAAGATACTGCCGAGAAGCATGTACCGGAAGACCCGCCACATTACAATAACAAGGCATAATTCCTCTTAACCCCGCATCATTTATTGCTGTTTGAAACGGCTTCGCATAAATTTCCTTTATTTGACGTTCACTTGAATCTACAGCCGCACTGTGAATTCCTCCTTGAGAGCTATGAAATCCCAAAAAATGTTTTGCAACAGCCTCCGGGTGTCTTCCTGCTGTTTGGGTTTGCTGAATACCTCTTGTAAAGGCCGCTCCCATAACACCTGCAAGTGTTGGATCTTCTCCATAGGGTTCTGACTGCCTTCCCATTCGGGGATCTCTTGCAATATCTAAAACCGGCGCTAACACCTGCGTAATACCATATGCCGCTTCCTGCCTTGAAACAACGCTTCCTATTCTCTCCTCCAATTCCGGGTCAAATGTAGCACCACGATTGACACCCGAAGGAAACGCTGTAGACCCTTGAACATAAGCTCCGCATATTCCTTCCATGTGAAAAATAGCAGGGATATGATACCTGCTCTTTTCCATAATCATGGTTTGAAGTTGACGTTGCCAAAGAGCTGCCTCCTCCATACTCTTGCATTTAGTAAATCCAAGGGTGCTTACCTGTCCCATTCCATTAGAAACAGCATTTTCAAGCATATCAGCCGGTTCTGCAAACACGCAAACTACCTGTGCCATCTTTTCTTCTAAATCAAGCTTGCTCAATAAGTCTGCAGCTCTTTCTTTGGGAGACAGCTCCTTGTTTAAATATTTATCCATATTCTTCCTCCAAGAGATTTCTCTTTTTCACTACTATAGGACTATTCCAAAAGTTGCATTAATACCTTTGCATAAACTTCATGGGCTTCCACAGATGGATGATTAATTCCATTTGCCAATAGTTCAGACCACGGTATTCCACAAGCCTTAGCATCTTCCCACACAAGGTAATTATCTGCCAAACACACTTCTTCCTCCCGTGCGAGTTCACGTATAACTTTTACTCTCTCATATGTTGTTGACTCTATCCCCGGCTGTCCTAATTCCGAAAATGTTGTATTAGGCAAATCACCATTTGGTGTCAGTAACACAATATCTGCTTCTGTTTCACTTTTTATTTTGTGAATCATTTCTTTAAAAATCTGTTTATACACTCTTGCGTCACCAATTTCTTCTGACCAATTTAGCGCTCCATTAATCACAATCAAATCCGGCTGATACCGAATAACATCTCTGCCCAATCGCTCCGCCATAGAAGGGAGCATATCGCCAGCAATTCCAGCATTAATAACAGATGGACATGTAAGCTCATATTTATCAATCAGCTTATTTTTAAATTTCTCTACATAGCTTTCTCTTTCATCAAAAACTTCAATATGATTTGCTTTCGAGTAATCCCCCGTTGCAAGTCCTTGAAACACCTCCATTTTTTCCTTTAAATCTATTGGAAGCAATGATTCAAAATGTCCTGCTGTAACTGAATCTCCTAAAAAACAAATAACAGGATTCTTTCTTTCCAAGCCGTCTTTGTCCTTTCCTCTCCCCGACAGCATTCCTATTGATCCCTGATTAGAAATCATCACATCAATAAAATGATGTGGCTTGTTGTCACCTACATATTTTTTATTGTCAACAAGACTTAAAAATTGTTCTGAATAAGGTTGTTTTATTCTAAATGTTGTTCTCATGTCT
>JAILMB010000159.1 GCA_024692825.1 Lachnospiraceae bacterium
TTATTTTATGAAGATAAAAGAAGATGGTGTGATTGCTGCTCTTACAAGAGGAGATGCCACAACAAAATTATCTGCAATTTTCATGGGGGTCGGCATTGCAGCGCACAAACAAGTGGTAAAAGGCGTAATTGTCTTTTTACTGGAAATTGCATATGTAGTTTTTATGATTGCAAAAGGATTCTCCTGCTTAGCAGATTTGCCGGGATTAGGAGACAGTTTACAGGAGAAGGTTTGGAACGAGGCTCTTGGAGTATATGAATATTCTCAGGGAGACAATTCCGTATTGATCTTACTGTATGGTGTGGCAGTTCTTGTTGTAACAGTAGGATTCATCCTCCTTTGGATGTCCCAATTGTCTTTAGCCTATCAGTTAGAGTGTAAACAAAAAGCAGGAAAACCGATTATGAACTTTAAGGAAGAAGTAGTTTCTTTAAAGCATCAAAACATTCATGTAACCTTAATGAGTTTGCCCATGATTGGAATCATCCTGTTTAATATTGTACCTTTGATTTTTATGATGTCCATGGCATTTACCAGTTATTCAAAGGAAAACGACAAGCTGGTTTTGTTTGACTGGGTCGGACTTGATAACTTTGCAAGAGTATTAAACTTCAATGGAAATATTGGTAAGCAGTTTTGGCATGTATTGGCCTGGACCATTATATGGGCCTTTGTTGCCACCTTCCTAAACTATATTATGGGAATGATTCTTGCATTGCTTATTAACAGAAAGGATACAAGAATCAAGGGATTCTGGAGATTCTGCTTTATTTTATCCATTGCAGTACCTCAGTTTGTATCCCTTTTGATTATGCATGTTATGTTACAGCCTCAGGGAGCCGTAAATAACATTTTACAAAATCTTGGAATTACTTCAGGTGCCCTTCCGTTTTGGACAGATGCAACCTGGGCTAGAATTACAATTATCGTAATTAACCTATGGGTAGGTATTCCTTATACCATGCTTCAGGTGACAGGTATTTTGCAAAATATTCCTGC
This sequence comes from Lachnospiraceae bacterium, assembly GCA_024692825.1. Classification (GTDB taxonomy): domain Bacteria; phylum Bacillota; class Clostridia; order Lachnospirales; family Lachnospiraceae; genus JAILEN01. The sequence goes on from JAILMB010000159.1 coordinate 1,000, forward strand.
AGATTTATATGAAGCAGCCAAAGTAGATGGAGCCGGTCCGGTAGTGACCTTTTTAAAAATCACCCTGCCATATACGTTGTTTGTTACAACACCTTACCTGATTACTTCCTTTACAGGAAACATCAACAACTTTAACGTTATTTATTTATTGAGCGGTGGTGGACCTACTTATGTAGGAGATACTGCAGGTCAGACAGATTTGTTGATTACCTGGTTGTATAAGTTAACGGTAGATCAAAACTACTACAATATCGGTGCCGTTATCGGTATCTTTACCTTTATTGTACTTTCTATCGTAGCCTTAGTTACCTATCGTAACTCTGGCAGTTATAAAAATGAGGAGGAATTCATGTAATGGAAAAAGAAAAACACGTAAAATTACACGGCAGACGATTATTTGTCAACGTTTTGGTACACATCCTCCTTGCAGTTATGGCGTTTATTTGGGTCATTCCGATTGTGTGGATTGTACTTACCAGTTTAAGAGCGGAAAAGGGTAGCTATGTTTCTACCTTCTTCCCAAAGAGCTACACCCTGGATAACTATATTCAGTTATTTACAAACACGAATATTTTGAACTTCCCAAAGATGTTTACAAATACTTTAATCATTGCGATTTTTACCTGTATTATTTCAACATTCTTTGTGTTAAGCGTTTCTTACTGTATGTCGAGACTGCGCTTTAAATTCAGAAAGCCTTATATGAATCTGGCTATGATTTTAACCTTGTTCCCGGGCTTTATGTCAATGATGGCAGTGTATTATATCTTAAAGGTATTTAACTTAACAGAGGGAAACATGATTCGCGTTTCACTGATTTTAGTGTACTCGGCCTGCTCAGGTCTTGGATTTTATATAGCGAAGGGATTCTTTGATACTATTCCAAAATCCATTGATGAGGCGGCCTTAATCGATGGAGCAAGCCGTTGGCAAATCTTTACAAAGATTACCATTCCACTATCAAAACCGATTATTATCTATACGGTTTTAACAAGCTTTATTGGACCATGGGTAGACTTTATTTTTGCAAAGGTTATCTGCCGTGCAAATGCAGATCAGTATACAGTAGCAATTGGTCTTTGGAACATGCTTCAAAAGGAATATATTCACAACTGGTATACCTGCTTTGCAGCTGGCGCAGTAGTGGTATCTGTTCCGATAGCAATTCTATTTGTATTCATGCAGAGATACTATGTAGAAGGTATGGCAGGAGCAGTCAAAGGCTAGAAATCAGAGACTTAATATTAGGAAAGGATTCGTATTTATGGACGTTGCAGCAATTTATCACAGAACTGCAAATCAATATGCCTATCCCTTAAATCAGGATGAACTGATTATAAATTTACAGACCGGTTACGATGTGGATCACGTGTATATTATACAGGGTGATCCCTACCTGGCTGGTATTATGGGCGGAAAAGAACAGTGGCAGGGAAGCCGGGAGGAAATCTTTTATAAGAAGAGATTGAAATCTCATATCTGGTGGACGACCACTCTTCGTCCTCCCTATAAACGCTTAAAGTACTATTTTGAACTTTGGAGCGGTGATGAAAAGATTTATTACTTTGAAAATGGCTTCTATACAGAAGAGGATTTGAAAAAAGAGGGAACAGATTTATCTTATTTTATTGTTCCTTGGATGAACGATGTGGACATTTTTAAAACTCCCGATTGGGTCAATGACACCGTTTGGTATCAGATTTTCCCAGAGAGATTTTGCAATGGAGATCAGGGAAATGACCCTTCTGGAACAAAGCCCTGGAAGTGTGAAGAGATTACAGAACATCATAGCTACTATGGCGGAGATTTACAGGGAATTTATGACAAACTTCCGTATTTACAGGAGTTAGGAATCACTGGTCTTTATTTGACGCCAGTATTTGAGGCCTCATCAAACCACAAGTACAACACAAAGGATTATAAAAAAGTAGACCCGGATTTTGGAGATAACAAACTGCTTCGAAAAATGGTGGATAAAGCGCACCAGCTTGGAATTCGAGTAATGTTAGATGGTGTGTTCAACCACACTGGAACGGATTTTTTTGCCTGGCAGGATGTATTAGAAAAAGGAAAGGCGTCTTCTTATTTGAATTGGTACATGATTTCTGATGAAGTTATGGAACGAAGTGACTGGAGGGAGGTCTTAGCAAAGCATGAGGATACAAAGGATGGAAGATATTTTTCCTTTGCATTTGCAGATTTTATGCCAAAACTTAATACTTCTAACAAGGAAGTAAGGGAGTATTTGCTCGATTTAGTGAAGTTTTGGATTTCGGAATTTGACATTGATGGACTGCGTCTTGACGTAGGCAACGAAGTGAGTCACAAGTTTTTAAAAGAACTTCGGGAAATGACAAAGGAAGAAAAGAGGGATTTTTATCTCTTAGGTGAGATCTGGCACGATTCCAACCAGTGGTTATCAGGTGACGAATACGATGCAGTAATGAATTATCCTCTAGCAACAGCCATTAACAATTATTTTGTGTTTGATAACTGGAAAAAAATCGAGTTTGAACATTCCATCAATCGCTGTTTTACGACCTATATGCAGCAGGCGAATGATGTGTTGTTTAATCTGCTAGATTCCCATGACACCAATCGATTGATGAACAAGGTTTCAGGAGATAAAGATGAGTTTTATCAGCAGCTTGTAATCCTGTATACCATGCCGGGAAGTCCTTGTGTATTCTATGGAACGGAGATTGGAATGGAGGGAGCCCATGATCCTGATTGCAGAAGATGCATGCCTTGG
>JAILMB010000002.1 GCA_024692825.1 Lachnospiraceae bacterium
AAAAGCCAGAGGCGACTGATTAACTTTCTCATCCTACAATCCCTCCTACTTTAAACTCATCTTTTTCTTTTTTCTTTGGTTTCTCTGTAAAGGTTAAAAGTGCAATGGATAACAATAGCACTGCAGAAACCATAGCTCCTCTATTCCAATCATAGGCATTGAAATAGCTTCCGATCAGACTACCCATAATATAGGTAGAGTTGTACATCAAATCCAATACCACGTAGTTTGTCATGGCAGGTAAAAATACCATGGTAATACCACTGATAATTCCTGGCATACTAAGTGGAATCATAATCTTCCAAAGTACACTGTTTGGAGAAGCACCTAAATCCAGCGCTGCTTCTCGAAGGGAAACATCTATTTTTGAAATAGAATTATAAATAGGAAGTATCATAAATGGCAGAAAATCATAAGTCATTCCTAAAACCGTATTTAAAAATGGAAAATAAGCGATATTTCCTTCTATGGCAGATAAAATCTCCTTTAAAGCTGTTAATCGAAGTACAGAGTTAATCCACATAGGAGTCACAAAAATAATCAACAGTATACGAGGATGTTTTACATAGCCCATTGCAAGAATATAGGCGGTTGGATAAGCCAACACCAAGGATAAAGCTGTCGTCAAAACAGCAATTACCAAGCTGTACAACAGCGTTCCCATGGTCTTTGTATTCTGAAAGAAACTCAAAAAATTCTCCAGTGTAAACTGACCACTTCCGTCTGTAAAGGCATAGTAAAATACAATTACCAGTGGCAATACAACAAATAAGATTAAAAAGAGAGCATAAGGAATGCTTAGTCTTCTTCCGGGAAATTTCACCTTACGCTTCCTCCTTTAACAAGTTATATTCGATTTTTTCTTCCGGAATCACTATGGATACCAAATCCCCTGTATTCCACAAGTACTCGTCATTTACAAAGTAATTGAGGTTCTCCTCTGATTCAACGGTATAGCTGTAGTGATCTCCTTTGTATATAATGGAAACAATATTTCCCTTTACACGACCTTCTTCTGCATCATCCGATAGTCTTGCATCTGAAGGTGAGAAATAAGCATCGTACATTTCTCCTTCTCTTTCCACTACAAAGTGATTCTTATGAGTGTCATACAACATCACATGAATATCTTCCGGCTCTACCAAAAGACCGATTTCTTTTCCAACTTCTGCCTTCTTTTTGCTGTAGACAACTACCTCACTCTTTTTATCCTGACATAGGAGTGTGGTTTCATAATAAGTGCCCTTAAACACACAAGAGATTACTTCGCCCTTAATCTTTCCTTCTTCATAGGAACAAGGAGTAAATCCTTCCGGACGAATCACCACTTCCACTTCCGTTCCCGCTGGATATCCGTCTTCACAGACAAACTCATCTTCTAAAAATTCCACTGTTTTATAACCGGACATTTTACCATGGAAAATATTACTTTCTCCAATAAAATCCGCAACAAAGGCGTTTCTTGGAAGTCCGTAAATATCCTCAGGTCTTCCAACCTGTTGAATATGACCTCTGGAAAGTACCACAATCCGATCTGACATGGTAAGGGCTTCTTCCTGATCGTGAGTAACAAAAATAAAGGTAATGCCCAATTCTTTGTGCATTAACTTAAGCTCTAACTGCATTTCTCGACGCATCTTATAATCAAGGGCTCCAAGTGGCTCATCTAAAAGTAAAATCTCAGGTTCATTTACAATGGCTCTTGCAATGGCAATTCGCTGTTGCTGTCCACCGGATAAGGTATTGATTTTACGTTTTTCAAATCCTTCCAGGTCAACTACGTCCAAAGCTCGTTTGACTTTTTTTGAGACCTCCTCTTTGGGGAGTTTTTTTAGCTTCAACCCAAAGGCAATATTTTCATATACGTTCATATGGGGAAAGAGCGCGTACTTTTGGAACACCGTATTTACGGGGCGCTCATTTGGCGGCAAAGATGCAATGTTTTCTCCATGCAAAAGGATTTCTCCTCCTGTAGGTACTTCAAAACCACCAATCATACGTAGAATGGTGGTTTTTCCGCAACCTGAAGGTCCTAACAAGGTGACAAACTCGCCTTTTTTGATTTTTAAATTGATGTCGCTAATAACATCCGTTTCTCCGTCATAGGACTTCTTAATGTTCTTTAATTCAACTATAATCTTGTCTTCCAATTCTTTTCCTCAATACATGTTATTTTGTTAATTTTTTACGCTGAATTTATTATACATAAAACTTCGCAAAACGCCACTATTTTTGAGGCTTTGAAGACAATTTTTTAACTGGTTTTTTAATACATTTATTTCTTTTTATACATCTGCTTTTCGTCTCGCTCTCTCATTGGTATCAATGGTCTTTCCAAAAACGAAAAATCGATCATATAAAAACTCCGTCACAAAATTGCAAAGCATATTTAATATAGTAACTACATACCCATTCCACATAAGATCCTCAGCCAGATAATTTCCAAGAATTGTGGTCACCGGTGTAAAGACAGCATAAAAGCAGGCAACCTTTACCATGGCAATTGGTACATTATTGGCTGATTGAAAGGTAAATTGCCGATTCAAGGTAAAGTTCCAAAGAACAGATGCCACAAGAGCAATTAAATAGCAAGGCCAATAGGGCCAATTTGTAAAGGACTCAAATACGGTATACAACACAATTTCAATGACTCCGGCAGAAATTGAAAACAGTCCAAATTTCACTGCCCGAAGCGCTTCTTTTTTCCCATTATTTTCCATAATCTTCCTCCTAGCTTACTGCACTACTACTGTTGATACGATTGAAGTTCTTCTTATTTGAGGAATATAGTTCTTTAAAAACTGCAAATACCTCGTCATAGATTTTTTTATTCTCAGGATTTGGATAGAAGGTTTTTTCCACTGGAATAAACTCCCCTAAGCAATCCATGGAATCTATGAGGTTACAACCCACGGCAGCAGTTGCCGCTGCACCAATGGCCCCTACATTTTGTGGATTTTCAACTACTTCAATTATTCTTCCTGTAACATCTGCTAGTATCTGATTGGTTACATCAGATAGAGCCCCACCTCCACAAAAGCGAATTGCTTCAGAGGTCTTTACTTTTTTATCCTGACACTCTAACATCCAGCGCATGTGGTAACAGATTCCCTCTAAGACAGCTCGTATTAATTCAGTTTTTCCTGTGGTCAAACCAATATTAAAAAACATACCGGCAGCATTTTTATCTTCAAAAGGACATCGATTTCCATGAAGCCAAGGAGTAAAAATCACCCCTCCAGATCCGGGTTTTGCCCGCTTCACCACATCTGTCATGTACTCATACAAACTGGCACAAACCTTTTCCATGCCCATTCTCGTATCCTGAGTAATATCCCGTTTATCTAAATACACATCGATTTCATCTAATGCTAAATGATCCTTTACCCATTCTAAGCATTTCCCGGCCGTCTCCATTTCAGCAAAATAGTTGTAACGACCTTTTTGTGCCCCTACGATTGCTGCAATCATGGCATTTGTATCCACCATCTGGTGGTCCACAATCGTAGACACCCATCCTGATGTTCCACTGTAGATATGAGTCTGGCCCACCTTCACACAGCCTGCTCCAATTCCGATTAAAGTGGCGTCTCCACCTCCGCCAAATATTGGGATTCCCTCCACCAGTCCAAGTTCCTTCGCCTGCTGTTTTCGAAGTAATCCCACCACATCCGTCGTCTGAATAATTTTCGGCAAATGTTCAGGATGAATGCCAAACATTTTACAAAGCTGCATGGACCAGTCCTTTTTTGTCGTATCATACAAAAGAGTGGAATAAGCAGAATCCTCTGTCATCACAAACTCACCTGTACATCGTGCGATAATATATTCTTTTACGTCCAGCCACTTATACGCCCGAAGAAAGTTTTCTGGTTCATTTTTTTCAATCCATTTGTATTTCCACATAGGATCTTTTACGGAACTTGATACGGCTCCTGTAATCTTTAAGCTCACAAGCAACTTATAAATATTTGCACCTGCAATTTGGGGGCCATAAGCAATTCCCTCTTTTAGCTCTTTTGTAGCTCTTTGATCCATATAGCTCATAGGCCGATGAACCGGAGTACCGTTTTTATCCACTAGAACCAGTCCCTGCATCTGGGAGCAAAATGATATTCCAGAAATCTGAGATGGCTGAATCTTTGTTTTGTCAAACACATTTTTTGTGGAAATACACATGGCACTCCACCACTCTTCTACATCTTGCTCTGCTCCGCCATTATCCACCATGTATAAGTTGTAACTAGAAGTCGCCCCGGCGATAAGTTTAATTTTATCTTCAATTTGAAACAGACAGGTCTTTACTCCTGTTGTTCCGATATCATAGGCCAATATATATGCCATATTATCCCTTCTTCCTACCTTATTACCTCATGTCTAACCCTCTTTTCAAAAATGAAACTAATTGTTTTCTCACGTAATCATCTTTTTCTTCCACATCCTCTCCCATGTAAATGCGAAATCTTTGGTTGTAGTAATCACAGCCATAGGAAAAATGCAACATCATCAGAAGATTATCGAAAAAAAAGGCGAAAACCCCCGGATCCATGTCTCCATGCACCAATCCATCTGATTTCGCCTTTGAAATAAGTTCCTTATATAGTTTTGAGGAAGTAGCTTCGATTTCAGTGGCATATTCTTTGGCTTTTTCATCAGAAACCGTTGTAATCCAATGATACATACGAATTTCATTTTTATGGTTTTTTGAAAAAGCAATTGCTGCAGAAATCAAATAAGACATCGTTGTCTCAAAATCCACTGCATCGGACACTGCTTCCTGTAACGTCTCTCCCAAATGAGAAAGACTTTTTGATAAACAGGCAGAGAATAACTCTTCCTTGTTGCTATAGTATTTATAAATCACACCTACGCTGACATCTGATTGTTTGGCAATAATGTTAATATTGGCACCATCCAATCCCTTTTCTCCAAACTCCTTTGTAGCAACATCGATAATGTGTTTCTGCTGCTCTTCCGTCAGTTTTCTTTGCATATGTGACCCCTTACTATATTTATTTTAATTTTGAATACTTTGCTACATAAACCGTTCGCTCAATTTTGGCACTAAGTCCTCCAATTGGCGAAACATTTCCAACTTCTGAAGCCAACACTGCTGCCTGCGCGCCCTTTTCAAGGACCATGCAAACCGCCTCCGCTTCGTCTTCATTTGCTCCTACACAAACTGCACCGACTCCTTCGATTAAAACTGCATTTCGTCCCTTTAGGGCCTTTGCAATTTCTCCATAGGTGCAATCCTTTGGAAGACATCGGATTGATGTGCCTGCAATCTGAACTAAATCATCAATAAAGGGCTTCATTTCCCCTTTCATAGAAGCCATAAGCTTCACATAAGGTGTATGGGAATAAATGATACAATTAACACCCTTCAAATCGTAGATTGCTGCTCTTTTTTTATAATCCGGATCGAAGGCCTCTTCAAATACCGTGTAAAAGCGTTTCTTATTTTCCTCCTGGTTAGCCGTTGTTACTTCTTGGGGTGGCACTGCAAGCTTACACATTTCCCGGAATCGAAAATCAGAAACCTTCTCAAGGGTAAAGGCAATGGAAAAAGCATTGTCATAGTCTTTTCCCATGCAAAGTGCTCCATGATATTTCATCAACACCGTATTGCAATTCGGATTTTTCTCAATGGCGTAAGATACATTTTCCTTCAATTTCTTTGTAGAAGACAATCCATACTCTGCACATGGGATGGATGGTCCTAAAATCTTTTCAGCGCCATCCAAATACCCCTCCACATTTCCAACTGTTCTCCCTAGGATACTAAGGGCCGAAGCATTGGTCTGATGGGTGTGAATCACAAAATTTACATCCTTTCGAAGCCGATATGCCTCAGCATGTACCCCCTTTTCACTGGAAGGTTTGATATCGCTTTCATAGGAGCAATCCGAAATATTGACCGTTACAATATCCTTTGGAGTCAAATCCTCATATGCCTTTCCACTTGGAGTAATTACAAACTGAGTATCCGATATACGGGCAGATATATTCCCCCATGTTCTGGCAATCAGTCCAGACTCAACCAGTTTTTTTCCTGCCTTTACAACAAGGGCTTTTCCTTCTTCTTCTGAATATGCCATAGTATCCTCCTATTCCGGAAGTTCCAATTTACCGCACTTAGAAAAGACTTTATCAAATCTCGAAATAACATCGTCAATCATGGCCTCATCATAAGCTGCAGAAGTATATAGTCTAGAACCTGCCAACGTAATGAGTCCCTCTGCCATGTAAGCTGCACCAATGTGTTCCATTTCTTTTTGACGGATTCCTGTTTCTTTTAAGATATTTGGCACTTCCCAAAGTTTGCCCCAGTTAATGGCAAAATGCATGGTACCGGCATTATCCAAGTGGCAAATAGATCCCTGGTTAAATGCAACGAAAGGAAGGTTGTATTTTTTGATGGATTCCTGTAATCCCTTTGTCAATCGATCTCCCATTCGGCCAGCTTTTTCGCAGGCATTTTGCTTTTCAATCTCACATAAGGTGTAGTAACCGGCACAACATGAAATCGGTGTTGCAGCAAGGGTTCCTCCGCAAAGGGCTTTTTTAATCTTCTTACCGGAAGAATCCAGCCCAGCTCCTAAGTGAGCCATACAATCCCTATGTCCACCAACACCGCCGGCTCCTGGATAACCACCTGCAATAACTTTACCAAAGATGGTTAAATCGGGATCCACTCCAAAATAGCCCTGAGCACCACTCATTCCAATTCGAAATCCCGTAACTACCTCATCAAATATCAACAGTGCTCCATACTGATGTGCTAACTTTTCCACACCTTTTACAAATTCTTTGGAAAGAGGTCTCGTTCCACTTTCTGGTCCAACCGGCTCTAAGAAAATAGCTGCTGTTCCTCCATTTAATTCATGCTTGCGAAGTTTTCTCTCTAAATCATTTAAATCATTTGGGAAAAATTCATCAGTATGTTTAAATACAAAGTTTGGTACACCTCTAGACTGCATTCCCTTTGTACCTGGTACACGAATACCATAGGCCAACTGATCTGACCAGCCATGATAAGCACCACCCATTTTTAAGATATTTTTCTTTCCCGTTTTTAGTCTGGCAATTCGAGCTGCAACCATACAGGCTTCTGTACCAGAGCCAAGCATACGAAACATTTCAACCGATGGCACTGAATCAGAAATCTTCTTTGCCAGTTTGTATTCAAACTCGTGGAACAATCCGGTAGATGGTCCACAGGTATTTAACAGTTCAATGACCTGGTCTCTTACAACTTTCGGATTTGATCCTAAAACTGTAGGTCCCCCAGCCTGTAACAAGTCGTAATACTCATTTCCATCAATATCATAAAGCTTTGCCCCATCGGCTTTTGTGATTACAATTGGGAATGGATAGTTAAACGCTAAGTTGTGCTGTACCCCTCCAGGAATGACATTTTTTGCTTCCGAAATCATTTCCTTTGATTTTTGACACTTTTTTTCGAAATACTCTTCTTCATATTTCTTTAACTCTTCCGGCTTAATGGAATAGACCGGACTGTTTTTTAATACGTCTAACTTCTTTGTAACTTCCTCTGCATCCAAATATTCATCGATTGCAAATCCATTGTATGCCATACATTTCCCCTCTTTCTGTATTTATATTTCTTATCGTGAGTCATCGCTCACACCTTCTGATTTCATTGTAATTTTTCATTTTTAAGTTGTCAATCAACTTATGCTATTTTTATTTATTTTCAAACTAATCAGATTTTAATTGAATATTCTTCACTTTTTTAAGCAAAGAAATACCCGGCAGATTTCTCCACCGGGCACTTCCTATAAACTCTCCTCTGAAACAAAGATTACATTCCTGTCAATTAACCTTTAAAGTCAAAATTCTGACCATAGGTCATTTCTTCTGCAGCAAATACATTTGCTTCTGCACTGTTGTAGGTATAAGCAGAAACCTTATCAAACAATGCTTCAAAGCTATTTGCTTCAATGATTTCGTATTCTTTATCTTCAGATACAACCTTTGTATCATCCTCTACTTCTTTTGTTTCTTCTGCGTTCTTTGCTTTATTTTTTTCGCGAATCTTTTCCATTCGCTCTTCTTTAGCTTCTTTTGCTTCCTTCTTCTTTTGTGCTCGTTTCTCTTCTTGTTTCTTCTCAATTCGTTTTGCCTGAGCATCTGAAGATTTTTCTAAGGTTGCAAAGAAACTTGTATTTCCATTGGAATCTACAGACATTCCAAAATTCTTAACACTTGCTCCGGAAGAAGCAAGAGAATTCTTCATCTCGGATAGCTTCATCTGAGACATTTGAATAATACCTTCATACTTCTTTGCATAAGAAGGATCTTCCGCCATTTTTTCAAGCTTTTCTGCATCAATCAATACTACCTGCTTACTGGCATTTCCATATGCGGCAGCATTTTGTTGCACTTGAGACTTCATATCGTTACTTACCAATATGAATTCCATATTGCCAAATTTGGATTTTAATTTATCGTAATAAGCAGATGCTTTTTCAGATAATTCCACATTACCAATGGTCATACCATAATCTGTGGATTTGGGAACCAGTGAACTTGTAGTATCAATTGGACTCCAAGCCTTGGTTTTGATTTCTTCAGAATTTTTAACATCAGCAGCTTTTGTCAAAGGTTTTGATTCCACTTTTTTTGCATCCGTTGTCTTATAGGACTGCACTGCCTGCTGATATGCATTCATACCATAAATTCCAGACGTCATAATAAAACCTCCTTGTTTCATATGTAAATCCATTTATTTCTCATGTCCATTGTAGATAATCATAGTTTTCTATTTATTATATCGACTGATTTTATAGATTCTTTACCAAAATTTTCAGATTTTTCATCTTTTTTCCTACTATACCACAGAAAATGGTAAAATAAGAGACGGTGGTGTAAATTCCACCCAATATTTATTAAGTTTATGAGGATTTACATGGAATATCTATCCCTTTTGCAAGAAGCAATTAAAGAAAGTACCGGTGAGAGAACGGCCGCTCATATCAATGGAGTCCTTCTACCATCTATACTAATGGACTTTCAAAAGATGCTTCTGTCTGCAAAGCCAGGGCAACTCATCTCTGAAGTCTACAAACTTGATGATGGCACTCTAGACATTCATCTATTTGGGACAAAAGAGCCTACCACAAACATTCCAACCGTAACCAAAGTCTGTCTAAATGAAAGACTCATCTTTCAAAAATAGAAATGACAAAATTACGAAGTTTATTCGCAGAAACGAATATCTATTGCTTTGACAAAAATACGAACCGAAAGAGGGGGAACACGATTATGAATTTTATTTTTATCTCACCAAATTTTCCAAGCACATACTGGAACTTTTGTGACCGTTTGCTAAAGGCAGGTGCAAATGTTTTAGGAATCGGTGACGCAGACTATGATACTTTTCCGACAGAACTGAAGAATGCCATGACAGAGTATTATAAAGTCGATACCCTAGAAGACTATGACCAGATGATTCGTGCCATGGGATTTTTCACTTTTAAATATGGTAAAATCGATTGGATTGAATCAAATAACGAGTTTTGGCTTACCCAGGACGCTCGTCTTCGTAAGGACTTTAATGTTCAAAGCGGTTTCTTACAGGAAGACGAAATTGAACGCTTGAAAAAGAAATCTCTTATGAAAGAGGTGTTTGAAAAAGAAAAGCTTCCTACTGCAAAATATCATATGATTTCCAACGTAACTGCAGCAAAAAAATTCACAAAAGAAGTGGGTTATCCTGTAGTAGTAACTCCAAATGATACTTCTGGTACCGATGACACATGGAAATTAAATAACGATGACGAATTAGATAAATTCTTTAAAACCGCTCCTGAAGGAAGCTTCATTATGGAAGAATACCTCGACGGTGATATCTATTCCTATGACGCAATCTTAGATATGGAAGGAAATGCTCTTTTTGAATCTACTACACGTTACCCTTCTGTATTAGATACGGTTATGAGTAAAAATGAATTCTCCTACTATGTATACCCTGATATTCCTGCAGAGCTCTCTGCCATCGGTCAAAAAACAGCAAAAGCCTTTGATTTAAAAGGACGTTTTGTTCATTTTGAATTTGTTCAGTTAGAAAAAGCCCATAAAAACCTTGGAAAGAAAAAAGACTTTGTAGCAGTGAAAGTCAGCGGATGTCCTTCTGGCGGTCCTACTACTGATATGATGAACTATGCTCATTCCACAGACGTATATGAAATCTGGGCAAATATGATTCTTGGACATACAGATAAAAAGGTAAAGAGTGGAAAGCCTCATTACAGTGTTTACGCTTTCCGTCGTGGCAATCGCCAATTTGCTCATACCAATCGTCGCATTCTAATGCGTTACGAAAGCAGTCTTTGCGAACATCGTGAAGTTCCACCCCTTGATTGGGAACACGAAGGAGAGTATATGTATATTGCAAACTTTGATTCCATTCAAAAAGCACAAGCCTTCCTTCGTTACATTTCAGAAAGAAGAAAATAATATTTACAGTGAGGTAACCCCATGGCAAAAACAAAATTCTATGCAGTAAAAGTTGGATCCGTTCCAGGTATCTATACATCCTGGGCAGAGGCAGAACCCCTTGTAAAAGGTTTTCCAAATGCCAAATATAAGAGTTTTTCAACAAGAGAAGAAGCTGAGACTTTTATGGAAAATGTATCTGTTTCATCGACTTCTAATACTGTCAAAAAAGTTGCCTCTACTACGTCATCAAACGAAGATTATTCCCTACCTTATGCCTTTGTCGATGGTTCTTTTAATCCAGTCACAAAGGTTTATGGTTGCGGAGGCTTCTTATACGATTTAAACGGAAATCGCCATCTCATTCAGGCTCATGACAACGATCCTGAAATGGCAAGTATGCGAAATGTTGCTGGAGAGATTCTAGGTTCTACTCTTGCAATAAAAAAAGCCCTAGAACTTGGTCTTACAAATTTAACCATCTACTACGATTATGAAGGCATTAAGCACTGGGCCGAAAAAACCTGGAAAAGAAATAAAGAGGGCACAGCCTCCTATTCGGATTTTGTGTCCTCCATTTCTAATAAAATAAGTCTTCATTTTGTACATGTAAAGGCTCATACCGGTATCCCCGGTAACGAAGAGGCCGATACACTTGCCAAAGAATCTGTTGGAATTCTTTAGAGACTTCCCAGGTAGGAAAGGCTTTCCTTTGGAGTTCTTTTCTGAGTAGTACGATCTACAGAGATTAATCCAAAGGTCATAGAGAATCCTTTCTGCCACTCAAAATTATCAAGTAATGACCAGTAGAAATATCCTTTGATATCAATACCATCTTTTTTGCAACGGGCCACGCCGTCCGTTGCTTTTTTTATAAATTCCACTCTTCTGCTATCATCAGATGTTGCAACGCCATTTTCTGTAATAATAATCGGAACATTTGGCATTTCTTTATTTACACGACGAATTACATGTTCTAATGCCTCTGGATAAAACTCGTAATCCATCTGTGTTAGTTCTGCTCCCTCCGGTGCCGGAAGCATTCCATCTTTTCCATAGACACTTCTGGTATAGTTCTGTACTCCTATAAAATCATCATCTTTGATATAAGGAATATAGTGGGCAAATTCTGCATCCCATTCCTTCTGTGCTGCCTCTTCTCCTCCTGCTTCTGATTGAACATCATGACAGGATAGGGTAATACCAATTTTTAAATCCGGTTTAACTTCCTTCATAGCCTTTTTTGCAGCAAGATGTGCTTTGATGACTAACATATCTTCTTTTGGGGTATTTCCGGAAACAAATACGTACGGCTTTGGTGTTCCAAATACCTTTATATTTTCCTCCGCCTGCTTTTGCATGCGTTCCATCATGCCCTGCATATTTAAGCCAACCTGGACAGATCCTTCTACGCTCTTTCCGGCGTCATCTTTGCCTGCTTCACCGGCTCTTTGTGCTGCAGCTTGAGCCTGTTTTTTATAGCGTTCCATAATCGCAGCAATCTGAAGTCCCATATTCGCCTCATTAATGGTACAAACATAAGTAAGTTCTTCCCCTAACTGTTGAATTACATATTTACAGTAATTGGCAAAATAAGTAATGGTTTCCTCTTCTCCCCAGCCACCTTTTTCAATCAGCCATTTTGGAGAAGTAAAGTGAAGCATGGTCACAACAGGTTCTATTCCGTTTTCCTTGCAACATTTGATTACCTTACGATAATGCTCGATCTCAGATTCATCGAATTTTCCTTCTTCCGGCTCGATTCTGGCCCATTCAATAGAAAAACGATACGCACTCAGTCCTGCTTCTGCCATTGTCTTAATATCTTCTTCATAGCGATGATAATGATCTACCGCTTCTCCGGAAGGTTCCACAAAACTTGTATATTCCATGTGTTCCTGTGCCCAGTAATCGGAATGAATATTATTTCCTTCTACCTGATGTGCTGCTGTAGCAGCTCCTATCAAAAATCCTTCTTCAAATTTTGACATATCTATCCTCCTAATTGTTTTCTTTCATAGGTTTCGTTAACATATGACGATATTCCGAAGGTGTCATATGCATAATTTTTTTAAATACTCTTGAGAAATAATTGGTATCGTAAATTCCCACCCTAAGCGCAACGTCCGAAATTGACATAGTGGTAATACCTAAGTATTTCAGAGATTCTTTAATTCTTTTTTTATTCACATAATCCGTGACATTTTCACCAACTTCTTTTTTGAAATGTGCAGACAGGTATTTTTTATTTACATTCAACTTATCTGCCAGCTTCGCTAAAGATAATTCTTCTGTAAGGTTAAAATCAATGTAGTTTAAAGTTTCTCTTGTCAGTTCCGAATAGCCTCGTAGAGAATATGAACGTACCATGAGACAATATTTACGTACCATCTCCATACCTAAAGAAGACATTTCCTCATCAGACTCTGCCTCCATAATTCGATCTGCAAATTTATGAGATACGTGATCCACGTGTGCTGGATGAACCTCTGCTTCCTGCACTGCTTTTCGAAATAAGGTGTTCAATGTTAAAAGTGCAATTTGTTTTTGCAGCACTCCAGCATTTGCATCCCTATATCTAGACATTGGGAGCTGGCTGATTTTATTCATGGCCTCCATTCCCCGGGCGTAGTTTCCCTCAGAAATGGCAGAAAGCATTTCATCCTCAAGGGCATATCGCTCTTCCACTCGTTCTAGAGAAATTGCTTCCTGCTCTTCTAAGTTAAATTCAGAGACTATTTCTACTTCTTTTACGTCCTTCATAATCAGCCCTTTTTAATTCTCTGAAGAGCAGCTTCTAACTGCTTAATTGGTTCTGAATCTAATTCCATACCACCCTGTGTAATTAATTTTTTCAATGGCTGACGCTCAATAATTTTTTGCATAGCTGCAGGAATTTCTACTCCATCGCCCATTCCACCTGCTGCCTTTTGGGACATTTTTTCCATCATCTTATCAATAATGGCCTTTGCCTGTGGATGTTCACTTAATTCCTTCATAGTGGAATTTAATGAAAAATACTCATCATCCACTTCTGACTCTTCAGGAGCATCAAACCAGTTTTTCACCTTTTCAGCTGACATAAAGTAAGAAGGATTTGGTTCAGAGACCTTTTCAATTTCCATGGTATCTTTGCAATCCCCACTGACTGCAACAATCTCATGTTTACCGGAAATCTCTACTTCAAATTTAAATACGTGTTCTCCCTCTTTTGTACCAACTTCTTTTCCATCTACGAAAAGAGTGACACTCTTACAGTTTGAATACACCTTAACCTCTGTCACTGGCTCAATTCTGTCATGATATCTTCTGCCGCAAAGATGTACGAAAGGATCTGTAGTCCACCAAGCTTTATAAATGTAATAGGCATCCTTTTTGCCTTTACGGTCAAAGGTAATAAGACCTTTGTGATTCTTTCCAGGATCTCCGGCTTCATCTCTTCCGGCTGCAGCAAATTCAAACATATTCCACACATATGTACCCCAGATATAAGGTCTGGTAGAAAACATTTCCAGCATATGTTCGTGATAAAGAGCCTGATAGCTTTCTGTGTAATCTCCTTTTTCCGGTTTTGGGGACTGAAGTGTAATAACAGAATCAGCACCATATTCTGTAAGACCAATGGCTACATCCGGATGCTCTTTATGGAAGTCATCAAACCAAACATCGTTGTCCTCTACTTCTCCTACATACCAACCGTAGTAAAGATTGTATCCGCGAATATCTGGTAATTTAACCAATGGACTATCTGTTTCTAACATAAATAAATTTGCCATGGCTGAAAGACGTTTTGGATCCATTTCATGAACAAGGTCATTTAATATCTTATGGTTTTCCATAAGATCTTCTGTTACACCCTGAAGGGTAATTTCATTTGACAATGCCCAGCAAATTATAGATGCATGGTTGTAGTTTTGCGTAATTAACTCTTTCATCTGAGAAATGGTATTTTCTCTACCTGTGTCCATATGCACTGTAATATAAGGAATTTCAGCCCATGCTACAACTCCCTTTTCATCACATAAATCATAGAAATACTGATCATGCTGATAGTGTGCAAGACGGATGGAATTAGCTCCTACAGAAAGAATTAAATCCATATCCTCTTCATGCATCTCTTTTGTAAGAGCGTTTCCAACACCAAGTCGATCCTGATGACGTGACACACCATGAAGTGGATAGCTTCTTCCATTTAGGAAAAATCCCTTTTCAGGATCCACATAGTATTCACGACAACCAAATCGATCAGAAACTTCATCTACAGCTGTACCATCCTTCATTAAAGTTGCTGTAGCAGTATAAAGATAAGGATCGTCTAATCCATCCCAACGATGTACGTTTTCAATGGTAATTGATCCTTTTGCTACACCATCTGAAACTTCAAGTGATGTTGTTCCAACTCCTTCCACTTCTACTTCAACCGAATCTGCGACTCCTGTAACAAAGGCTTCAAAATCAATGATTGCTTTCTCTCCATCTAAATTAGGAGTAATGGTAAATCCTTTGCCTCCAAAATAATCTAAATCAAAATGTGCTTTCTCAACAGTTAAAAGATAGACATCTCTATAGATTCCTCCGTAGAAGGTAAAGTCCGCTCTCTGTGGATACACTTTATTATTTGGAGAATTATCCACCTCTACACGAAGAACATTTTCATCCTTTAAACCTGCCGTTAAATTTACACGGAAGGTTGAATATCCTCCATCGTGGCAAGCTACTTCTTTTTCATTTAAATAGACTTTTGCACTAGAGTTTACTCCTCGAAATTCCACATAGACTTCCTGGTTATCTGAAAATTTTGGTCGAGAAAACTTTTTTTCATAGGTACAGCATCCTCTAAAATAGTCTGCCTGACCTTGACCATCATTTGCGTTCCATGTATGTGGAAGCGTTACTGATACAGCACTTTCATTTGGTTTGTTAAATGTCCAATTTTCGTTCCATAAACTTACGATTCTCATACTTTACCTCTCTATTCTCACCCCTTAGGATGTTTAGCATAATAACGACTAACTCTATGTTCAGTATAAGATGTTGTGCTAATTTCTATTAGAACTAGATACCTTTATATTAGCACAATATCCTTTTCTTTTTCTTTTTTTATTCTTTTTATCCTTATTTATGCAAAAAAAGACTCCTCTTTTTGCATAAAGAAGAGTCCTTTATTTCTTTATATCACACCTTCTTATAATTTCACTACAGCACCTTCTGTAATACCATTCTCGTTAAAGGCATCTACTCTTACGTAGTATTCTCTACCCTTTACTAAAGCTGTAACCTTCTGTTCTTTTTCAAAGGTCATCCAGCTATGATATAGTTTCTCTGGTGAAGATCCCCATAAAACGTTATAGCCTACAGCATTTTCTCCTGTAATCTTTACCGTCATCTCCAGGTCATTATCTCTTACAACAGTAAAACCAGGGGTCTCTGGCTTTTGTCCATTTCCAAATCCAAAAACTCGAAGACCGCTAATACAAGCTGGCTGATGGTAAGCAGTATCCAATACCGTTAATTTTAAATAGCGAAGGCTAAGTCCATCTTCTCTCACCAAAAAGTCATGAGTCAGATCCGTATCTGCTTCACTCTTATCTTCAATTACAAAGTAGTCCTCTCCATCTATAGAACCCTCTAATTTGTATCTTGTGTATAAATCTCTACCATCAATATATCTTGCCTGGGTGGTTCCCACTACTTCTCCAGGGCATTCCACATCTGAAATGGTGTCATCTGCGAAGTTTACCTGAATTGCGCGAACATCATATGTATCGCCCAAATCCATTTCTACCCATTCACCAGCCTTATTGGAAGTAGCTCGCCACCAAGTTCTACAATCTTCATTTGCAATAAGTTCTGGTCCTTTTCCCTCTTCAAAAGAAGACGCCTTTGCCTTCTTTTTATAGCTAAGCAAATACCACTCTGGATTTGCCCAGGGATCCTGCTTTTCTCCGGAAACTGCAACTGGCCAGTCTCCATATCTTTGATTACAGAAAAGTTCTCCATCCTTGTCTACTCCAGAAGGCCAAATTCCTACACGACGTTCAAAGTTGTGATTTACAGAAATTCTCATAGTTGCCGTATGCCAAATATTGGACTTTAAATCCTCCATGGTAGATCCATGGCCTGCACCATTCATAAAACCACCTGGCTTATAAGAAAAAGGTGCATTCTCAGCTAGGGTAAAAGGTCCAAGAGGTGAATCCGAAACATATACACCGTCTCCATAGGTATTGTACTGACTTCCTGCAAAGGCATATTGAAGGTAATACTTTCCACCAAACTTATTCATCCAGGCACCTTCGATGTAAGGACGTTTTGAAACATATCCCTTCATCATAAAATACATTGTTTCTCCTACTTCTTCCCGCTTTAATCCTCTCGCCTTCATCATAGCTTCAAGGGTTGCCTCTAATTCTTCATCTGATAGTGGATTTGTAGAGTTATTGTCTCCCACTCTTTCAAATCCGTTTAAATCCGCGTGTCCTTGAACTAATCCCACTGGTTCTCCGATATTTTTCATTGTCTCCGGATCTTTTTCAACACCCCAAATAGGAGTAATAGAAGAACATCCCCAATAAAAATAAACTCGACCATCATCATCTATAAATAGATTCGGATCCCAAAAATCAAATTCTCCGGGGATTTCCTCATAAGGTCCATTTAACACATCTTTGGTTCGATAATGAGAACATGGATGGTCATGATTTGATGCACAAAAATAAACATATTCTCCCATAACTCTTACATCCGGTGCATAATCGTAAAATGGTAAATTCTCAGGGAGCTTGTAATTCTTCCACTCTACCATATCTTCTGATACCCAGCAGCCTAAACTCATGGATGGGAAAATATAATACTTTCCCTGGAAACAAATCATAGAAGGATCTGCTGCTTCTCTGTCTATTTTTTTTGGCAACGATTTGTCCTGATAATCTTCGTTAAACTGATAACGGTATACAACATTTAATGGGTTACAAAAATACTTCATGTTCTTTTCTCCTTTATATTATTAACACGCTTCCTCTATTTCTTCTGTATCAGAAAATGTATTCGTTTCTTCCCCTAGGGTTAACGACCACTTTCTAGTAAGAATCAATGTTACAATCAATGAGAATACCATGGTCACAGCATGGGCAAAGGCAATTCCATAAATACCAAATAAATAATCCATAACAAGCATCACAGGGATGAAAATCAATCCCTTATCTAATAAAGAAGCAAAAATGGCATAACTTGCTTTTCCTGTAGACTGCATAAAGGTTTGTCCCATTTGATATACTGCATAAAAAGGAGCTATCACCACTGCTGCCAACACAAAAACTCGTCCATAGGAAATCACTTCTGCGTTGTCGATAAAGGCTGCTACCACCTGATCTTTCACAAAAAATACAATTACAGCTAAAGCACTGCCAAGTACTAAAGTAAAGATCCCTGTTTCGAAAACAACTTTATACATTCGCTTGTAATTTTTTGCTCCGTAATTATAGGAAATTGCTGGTTGTATTCCCATACAAACACCCATAATTAACATTGTCACAACCATTCCCACTTTTCCAGACACACCTTGCGCTGCCAGTGCAATGGATCCGTATGAAATTACTAAGCGATTTTGAATCGCTCCTGAAATACTACTTAAAAGTGTAGAACATGCCATAGGCAATCCCAATGTAATTACAGAAAGAGCAATTTCTTTTTTTAATGTAAAATACTTAATGCGAGGTACTAATAATGGTTTTCTCTTAAATATAATTCCAACTAAAAGTACGCTGGCAATTATATTTCCAAGAACTGTAGCAAGAGCAGCTCCCATAATATCCCAGTGAAATACCAAAATAAACAAAGCATCTAATACAATATTTGATACAGTGCCGATAATACTTGCCATCATGGCACTTGTTGCATCTCCATCTGCTCTAAGCAAAGAGCCAAATCCTTGAGAAAACATAACAAAAGGACTACCAAAACTAAAAACTTTCAAATATGTAATGGTCAGATCCAATGTATCTGCATCGGCCCCCAGCAAAAGAGCAATTGGTTCTGTGAAGAAAAAGAGTAGAATAAAATACAGTGTTCCTACAAAAACTCCTCCATAAAAACAAAAGGAGGAAATACTCTTTGCTTTTGACTCATCCTTTGCTCCAAAGGCAATGGACAACGCTGTCGTTCCACCATTACCAAATAAAGTACCCAGACCGGAGAGTATGGTAAACATTGGCATGCTTAAGGAAATAGCGGCTATTTTATTGGGATCTCCGGTCTGGCCGATAAAGTAAGTATCTGCAATGTTATAAACTATCATAATAATGATAACTACCACTGCTGGCAGTGAAAGTTTCACTAATAATTCGAATAAATTTCCCTTTTCCAATACACTTCTATTTCTATCCATAATCTATTTACCTTCTTAAAAATATATTTGCTTTTTTTTATCTTTGTGTTATTCTAAACGCAAGTTGTAGATTTAATGTAATTACATTATATCTGCATATTTCAGCCATTTCAACCGTCATTATATATCGAGGTGTAGACGTAATGAACACAGCAAATAATTCGAAATATCAGGAGACTGAAAATAAAATAAAAGAGGCATTTGGACGATTGGCTGCCAAAAAAGATATCGAAAAAATAACTGTCAGTGATATCTGTGCAGAAGCCCACTTGCACCGCACCACTTTCTATGGTCACTACGAAGATATCAATGCCCTAACGGTCATGATAGGGTACGAACAGTTCCAGGCATTTTTTGATGCTTTTAATAAGGGCGGCATTTGGGATTTTCGAACTGGCATGCGTTACCAGGTAGAATTTTATAAACGCTACCAGGAAATCATAAGGAAACATATCGTTACCGACTCCCAAACTTCAAACGTAAGGAAATCCAACTTCGTTCAAAACAATGTTTTGGATAAAATGGGGGATCAATATAAGAAAGCCTTCCACTGCGAAAATGATACCGAATTTCGATACCATCAGATTTTCTTTTCCTCAGGCATGAACAGTGTAATCGAACAATGGGTTATAGGCGGATGCAAAGAATCTGTAGATGACATTACAAATATTTTATGCAAAATCTTTGGTTTTGATAACCACGAAAAGGAGTATGAATCATGAAAAAAGCTGTACAACAATTTATGTTAGGATCTGTACTGAAAAATGAAACTCAGGTAAAGCAGACACTTGCTTCCATGAAGGAGGCCGGATATGACAGTATCGAACTGTGTTCCTTTATGTTACACCCTATGGG
>JAILMB010000264.1 GCA_024692825.1 Lachnospiraceae bacterium
TTGTTTTCATCCGTAACTTCATGAAGACGTCCAAACACGATAACGCTATTAATATTTAATGCCCAATCGCCCTCTTTTCGATAACCTTCATCGTAAACACAAAAACTCACTTTATCACAATTTCTAATGGCATCAATCTTGTGGCCATTTTTTGCACCATGGAAATAAATATGTCCATCTTTTTCGCAATACCACTGATTGATTGGCATTCCATAGGGATATCCATCGTCTCCTAATACAGAAAGCACTCCTCGTTTTTGTTCTTTCAATACACGAATGCATTCTTCCTCACTAATCTTTTGTTTTATTCTTCTCATCTCGCGAAACATTCTAACTACCTCATTTTTGTTATTTATTCTATTCGGGCAAACTTCCCTTTCATATTTTTGAATTATTCGGGCAAACTTCCCTTTTTGATGTTCTCTTTTATGATTTTATCCGTAACTTCAGCAAATAGTTTTTCTGAGCCAAGCTTAGTTTTATTTTGTCTTCCATAGACCGTTTTAGAATTTACACCGTGAGCCTGCCAATCACTTCCACCATTACTGTTATTTAAAATCAATGGCTGCAAATTATCCATGGCATGGGCATATTTTGCCTCTGGTGTTTCATATGCTTCAAACTCATCAAAAATGGAAATCAGTTCTTCTTTTTGATCCTCTGGTAAGAGAGAAAAAATACGCTCCTTTGCCGCATCTTCCCTGGCTTTCTGGGTTTTTAATCCTTCCTCATCATAGGCATAGGTATCCCCGGCATCAATTTCCACAATATCGTGAATCAAGCACATGAGCATGACACGTGAAATATCTACCTCTTCATTGGCATACTCTCGCAAAAGATAGGCCATAATTGACATATGCCACGCATGCTCTGCATCATTTTCTCTTCTTCCATGGCCGGACAAATGTGTCTGGCGCAAAATATTTTTTTCCTTATCAATTTCCAAGGAAAAGTCCATCTGTTTTTTTAATCTCTCGTCCATTTTCGACCTCCTTGTATATAGTTTTCTACTCTTGGATGATTCCTTTTCTTTTTCGATACAAATGAATAGCTTCGAAAATCGCATCGAAGAACATATAAGAACCAACCGACATGGTATACCAAGTTAAACTTACATCCGAAGAAACAATTAAGTATCCTCCGAATATAAAGGATAACACCATTTCAAATAAATATCTCGCTTTTGCTAATTTATTTTCTCCACAGCTAGGCACCTTTAGTGCACAATGGTAGGAACTCATAATAAAAAAGATTCCTAAAATAATGCTGGAAACCAAAAATAACGCATGGTCTTTTACAATTAAAATTGCATATATAACAATTAGAATAATGCTGATATTCACACGCAATCGTTCTTTGTAAAAATTGAACTTTGATTTTATCAAATGATATCCTGTAAGTCCCAGTTGATATGCCACTGCTCCAAAAATTAAAATAGCAAAAACAACCTCAATCAGGTTCTCCGGAATCTTATAACACAAAATTCCTACCAGCACCGATCCGGCAATACGAAGTAATGCTTTTCCATCGCTTTTATTTTCCCAAAACTTCCATAAAGGAGAATTTTTAAACTCTCCTGTCACGTTTTCTCGAACGCTCTTTAGTGGATTTAGTCCTTCTGCATTCTCCCCTAAAACGGAAACCAACACATTTTCAATGGCCGCCGGCCCTTTTTTTGTAAAATCCTCTATGGTAACTGCCCCATCTTCTGCCATGGTATCAAAAATAGAATTTACAAAAGCCTGTCGGTCATTTAGATTGTCCATCTTTTCAATAAACTTATCTAAAAGGTCGTTTAAAGCATTGGCATAAACATCATGATCTTCCACTTCTTCAAATTCTGTTCCCTTGATTTGCCAGCTCAACATACTATGTTGCATCATCTGAGTTGCATCACTTTTTACAATGTAACTCTTTGTAATCTTCGGTTCAAAAATAGCACCTACAATACAAAATTCAGGAGTCACGCGAATACACTTATAATCAATAGCACTTATTCGACTGGTATCTAACACATCAGAACAAAATCCAGGACTATCATTTAAAAATATCCGTTTTACTTTTGAAAACTCATCTTTTTCTAAAAAAGCGGATGCATAAAGTGCAAGGTTTCCGCCTTTCGAATGGCCTCCAATATAGCAAACTTCATTCTTTGCAATGATGCGCTTTGCATACGCAAGAGCTTGTTTTTGCGCCGGCACCTTGCAATAACTTAACATAAAGTCCTCTTTCCATCCCACAATGGTATCATCGGTGCCTCGATATACAATAAATGCATTGCTCTCATCTATATGGAACGTCACTGCTGCAAACTGCTTGTTTTCACGGACTTCCGTATTATCCTCATAATCCGTCACCAAAATATCAGCAAAACGCTTTGACTTTGCGCAAACTTCTAGTAACTTTATATCTTTGCCATCCGAAGTAAGAATGCGAAACTCTGCTCGATTTCCGATATGCTCCCATATTTCAGCAATGGTATAACTTTCCTGTACTAAAAATGGTTCTGTCATGTCCAGATAACTCAAATGACAAAAAATCAGGTTATCTATCTTGTTCATCGGACGTTCGTCAAATGTAAAATCACCACGCCATAGCACGTAATCAATAATGTTAGCCATATGCAAGTCTCCTTTTTCGTGTCACTCAATCCAAAATAGTTCATCTAAGGTTTTATCAAGAACCTTACAAATTGAGATACATAATTTGATTGTAGGATTGTAATCTCCCTTTTCTATAGCACTAATAGTTTGTCTGGATACGTCACAAAGATTTGCAAGTTGTTCCTGAGACAAATCCTTCGCCGCTCGTGCAGATTTTAATTTTAAATTTTTCATACTTAGTCCTCCTGTTTTTTGCTATTCATTGCAAGATTCACAAAAGAACCTATTCCTATTGCTGAAAACAAGATTCCAACCATAAGCTGTGCATAACAATTTTTAAAAATCATTAGTCCATTTTCTACAAAATCCCTCTCTTCTCGTACTTCCATTATAAAAATGAGTAAATT
>JAILMB010000038.1 GCA_024692825.1 Lachnospiraceae bacterium
TGTTTACAAGAATTTGAATTGGACCATAGGTTTCCTTTATATCAGATACAAGTTTTGCAACTGCAGTTTCATCTGTTACATCACAGATATATCCGGTGGCATCAATTCCTTTTTTCTTATATTCTTCCATAGCAGAGTCCAAGTGCTCTTTGCTTCGACAATTAAAGACAACCTTTGCACCAGCCCCTGCCAGTGCTTCTGCCATAGAAAATCCGATTCCATAAGCAGCTCCTGTAACCCAGGCTACTTTTCCCTCTAATGAAAACATATCTACCATAAAAATATCTCCTTTTTACAAAGTCTTAAAATTGCTTCTGTAAAATAATAATCTCCATATATAATAGCAAAGTTGTGATGGTCATCGTGATAAGCTGCTGAACAGTTTTCCAGGATATGATCCACGTTTGATTCCCAGTTGCAACATTCTGCTGCTAAGGTTTTTAATAATGCGACGGCAGTATCACGATATTTTTTTGAACGTACTTCATCTATATCAGATAGTTCATCGCTTAAAAGTAACAGTCCGCTTGCGGTAATGGCAGCTGCTGTATCGTCTTCCCAATCCAAATCCTTTGCCTGGCAGTAGTCCACAGGAATGCGATAGGTTGTCGGTATCTTGGAAAGAATATAATCTGCTACTTTTATGGCTGTGTTTAAGTATTTATAATTTTTGGTATGATGATAACTTAAACCAAATCCATAGAGAGCCCAGGATTGTCCCCTGGTCCAGGAAGAACCTTCTTCCATACCTTGTCCGCCAAGAGGTTTTAGAATATTACCTGTATCAGGATCAAAGGTAATAATGTGATGAGAGGAGCCATCCTCTCTTATAAATACATCCATGGCACGGGAGGCATGAGCAGTCGCAATTTGTGTAAATCTTGGATCTTTTGTTAGTTCAGAGGCCTTATATAAAAGAGGAAGATTCATCATGCAATCAATTATGGCCCAGCCAGCAGTGTCTCCGTTCTCTGGATCGTTCCAGGCTCGAATCAGATTCGCTTTTAAATTCAAGCGACCGGCAAGATTGCCAGCGGCTAACATAAAGCGATTTTTTGCATCTTCGCTTTGGGTTAGTTTGAAATTTGCACCTGAGGTTAGAAGCCATTTAAAACCGCTATCGTGATCCATACCCATATAGTTCATGAGGTTTTTATCTAGCTTTTCTTCAATTCCAATGGCACATTCCATAAAAGACGAATCAGAAAACGCATGATATAACTGCCAAAGCATTCCTGCCCAAAACCCATTGGTCCACCAACAAACTTTGTCGTCCCCTGACCAATCATCAAATTTTCCCATTTCAGTGGTATAAGGAATTCTGTTATAATTTCGTGCTACAACTTCTTTTTCCTTTTCGAAAATTTTATTGGCAATTTCTTCTGCCCACATTTTATCAGTCATATAATCTCCTTAAAACACGATTTATTTACCTTTTATCATCATAAAATCCTTGACGGTGGCAAACAATAACATATAGTATTTTTATATAACATATTCTGCTATTTTATGGAGAGGTATTACATGTTTGAAGTAATTAATGGAGGAGTATATACAAAACACGACTCATCATTTTCTATGGATCGACCAAAGGGATTTAAGCGTCATGTACTTTTGATTACCCGTTCAAAAGGGGAATTTCATTTTAATGGAAGAATCTATGAGGTACTTCCTTTTCAGGCAATTATTATTCCTGCAACGACTCCTTATCATTATAGAAATCCCAGCGGAGAATATTCTGATGACTGGCTGCATTTTACTTGTAGTAAAAAAGAGTTTGATGAAATTGACAAAAAGGCTCTTCTTTGTCCTTTTTCAATTGAAAATCCATCTTTGATTGGAAGTTATTTTCAACAGCTATTATATGAAAAAAACTATGCTCCAGAAGAATTGCGAGCTTCTCATATGGATGGACTGTTTCATATTCTAATGAACCATTTGATGTATGATTTTCATAAAAAGAGAAAAGTATGCTATAGTCCCTATCTCCATCCTATGCAGTCTTTACGTTTGGAATTACAATCCTCTCCGTGGTTAAGCGTACCAGCAAAAGAGGCTGCAAACAAAATAGGAATCAGTCTTTCTTATTTTCAACATTTGTACACGGAGTTTTTTCAGGTTTCCTATCAAAAGGAT
>JAILMB010000060.1 GCA_024692825.1 Lachnospiraceae bacterium
ATGAAAGAAATCTCCTGCGATGAAAAGGTGGATTACATCATTCACGGAGCTGCCATTACCACATCAAAGGTTATGGTGGAGCGCCCGGTAGAGACCATTTTTGCTTCCATTGATGGAACAAAGCACGTATTAGAGTTTGCAAAAGAAAAAAAGGTAAAATCCGTAGTATATCTTTCTTCTATGGAGATGTATGGAAGTTTTTCCAGCTGCGATTCACCGGTAAAAGAAGATGAGCTTGGATTTATCGATATTAAAAATGTCCGTTCCAACTATCCTATGACAAAGCGCATGTGCGAAAATATGTGTGTGGCTTATCTTAGTCAGTACGACGTACCTGTAAAGATTGCACGTCTGGCTCAGACCTTTGGACCGGGAATTTTACCGGGAGAAAATCGTGTCTTTGCACAGTTTGCAAGAAGCGCCATGAAGGGCGAGGATATTGTGCTTCATACAAAGGGATTGTCGGAAGGAAACTATTGCTACAGCGGAGATGCCATTTATGGAATCTTACTTATTCTCTTATCTGGAGTAAATGGAGAAAGCTATAACGTTTGTAATGAGAAAACCCACACCACCATTTGCGATATGGCAAAGATGGTATGCGAGAAGTTTTCCGATGGAAAGAGCAGTCTCGTCTTTGATATTCCAAAGGAGAATACCTTTGGTTATGCCGCAGATACGCATCTTCGATTATCATCAGAAAAACTAAGAAGCCTGGGCTGGGAGCCAAAGGTGGATTTGGAAGAAGCCTATCATAGATTGATTTTAAGCATGAAGGAACAATAGTGTATGGCAGAGAAGAAACGGATTTTGTTATTGACCAATCGGGATTCCGATAACACGGGGGATCAGGTGATGGAAGTTTGTGACATCGCCCTGGTATCAGCTGTTATGAAGAACTTAGGTTATACAAAAAACGACTATGAGATTTCCAGTCGTGGGGCAGCTGCCTTTACAAAGACCTTTTTCCATACGGGAGATGAGAACTATTTAAATAAGGCAAAAGATACCTTAAAAGAAACGGATCTTGTTATCTATGGAGGAGCGCCGCTGTTTAATTACACCTATCAGAAGTTCTATGAAAGAACAGCATTGTTTATCGATATTTGCCAACAACAAAATGTCCCTGTTATAATTTCAGCAGTGGGAATCGAATACTTCGATGAAACAAATCCCAAATGTCTTCGTATCAAAAATGCCATTAATCAGCCGGTGGTAAAGATGGTAACCACAAGAGATGATTATGCATCCCTTCAGAAGATGAAGGAGAGAGAGGATTTAATCATTGCTCCCGTTGCAGACGCGGCAGTATTTTCAAAAGAAGTATTTTCAAAGTTTGAAATAAAAAAAGAAGAACAAACCGAAGAGAAAAAGAAAATCGGTCTCTTTGTTCTTCGTGCTCATGGATTTAAGGACAATGGTTATGACTTCGATTTTAAGGCAGCCATAAAGCTTTGGAAGGAAACGAAAAAGACCTTAGAAGAAAAGGGTTACGACGTATGGCTTCTAACCAGTGGACACTTTGGCGACGAGGCATTTTTGGATCGTATGATCAGAAGCCATGGATTAGAAAAGAAAAAATGTATTTTTAATATTAATACACCAGAAGATATGGTGCGTGAGACATCAGGTTTTGATGGAGTTATATCATGCCGTCTTCATCCAAGTATCGTTAGCTATTCCTACGGAATCCCCACCGTAGGAATAGAATGGAATATGAAGGTACGAGGATTTTATCATACCATCGGTTATGAAAACCGTGTCATTGCTGCAAAGGATTTATCTTCAAACACAGTGGTTTCTACCCTGGAAAAGGCCATGGAAGAAGGAGTAAAGGTAGAGGCTTCCTTTAAGATGAGTGTCTATGAGACTTTGTTTCAGGGAATAAAGACGGTCTTTGGTGGTGAAGGTGAATGCTACGACTATGAGATGCTTTGTGAGAACCTAGAGCCCTTTGAAGGAACCGACGAAGAAGAGCAGCAGTTGAAATTACGAAGAAAATTTCGTAGAATTTATGAAAATTACAATAACAAATATACAGACGCTTCCGAGTTTGCGGAGTTTTTAAAACCAATCAAGTGGCTGTATCAGAGGTTGAAACGATGAAAAAATATTTAAAAAGCTTTAAAAGTTATACCTTTTTGCTTAGCGAATTGGTAAAAAGAGGAATACGTTTAAAGTATCGAAGAAGTTACCTTGGTATTCTTTGGTCTTTGGCAGAACCCTTGATGACCACAATTGTACTGGTTATCGTCTTTGGAACGCTCTTTGGACGAAGCAGAGAGTTCCCATTATACGTTATGTCAGGTAAGTTGCTCTATGGATTCTTTTCCGCAGCAACCAAATCCGGATGTAAGTCGGTACGACGAAACGCCAGCATGATTAAAAAGGTATATGTGGCAAAATATTTATATCCTTTATCTTCCGTGCTGTTTAACTTTATTATTTTTGCCATATCACTTTTGGTTATCATTCCGGTGTGCATTTACTGTGGAATCTTCCCACAGCTTCAATATGTATGGCAGTTAATTCCTGGATTATTGAATCTTTTGATTTTAACCTTGGGCGTTTCAGTGGTTCTTGCTACCTTAAATGTATTCTTTCGAGATATCGAATACTTGTGGAATGTATTACTTATGATCATCATGTATCTATGTGCGATTTTCTATCCGGTTGAGAGACTTATGGATAGTGGATGGGCATGGCTTTTAAACTTAAATCCTCTTTACGGATGCATCGATATGTTTAGAGGTGCCTTAATCGGTTATCAGGTAGAGTTTTACTATTTTGCCTACTCCTTTATTTTTGGAGTAGTGACGTTAATCATTGGATTGGTGTTCTTTAAGGCAAAACAGGATGAGTTTATTTTACATTTATAGAATATAGGAAGAAATTATGGCAAAGAATAAAACCTCCATTCGAGTGGAAAATGTCAGCATGAAGTTTAACTTAAATGCTGAAAAATTAGATTCTGTAAAAGAGTTTATGATTAAATTTATTACGGGTAAATTGCATTATAACGAATTCTGGGCTCTTACAGATGTAAGTTTTGAACTGGAAAAGGGAGATCGTCTGGGAATCCTTGGGTTAAACGGAGCCGGAAAATCTACCCTTTTAAAGGCTATTGCAGGCGTATACAAACCTACCACAGGTCACATCTATAAGGGAGGAAAGATTGCACCGCTTTTGGAACTTGGTGCAGGATTTGAAATGCAGTATACCGCAAGAGAAAATGTTTATCTCTACGGAGCTATTTTAGGTTATACAAAAGAATTTATTGATTCAAAGTTTGATGAGATTATTGAGTTTGCAGAGCTGGAAAAATTCGTGGATGTTCCAATCAAGAACTTTTCGTCAGGAATGCGTTCAAGACTTGGATTTGCGATTTGTACCTCTGTTTGCCCGGATATTTTGATTTTGGATGAAGTGCTTTCCGTAGGAGATTCCAAGTTCAAAATGAAATCCGAAGCAAGGGTTCGTGAGATGATGGCAAATGATGCTACCGTACTTTTTGTATCTCACTCCATTGAACAGGTAAAGCGTATTTGTAATAAGGCCATTATCTTAGACCATGGAAAAGTAATTGAAATGGGTGAAGTAAACGAAGTGGCTGCTCACTATATGGAAATGAACGGAATCGTGGAAGAACCGGAAGATGCTGGAAACAAATAAGATTTTAAAAACCAAATTATCCCACAGTGATAAGTTATACACCCTGACACCGGAAGATGTAAAAAATGTCCAGGCTGATTTATTAGAGATGTTTTTGGACATTAAAGCTGTATGTGAAAAGGAAGGCATCCCCTATGTCTTTGGTGGAGGAAGTGTCCTTGGGGCAGTGCGCCATCAGGGCTTTATCCCCTGGGATGATGATATCGATATTAATGTAGAAAGACGCTACTTAAAACCTTTAAAGGAAGCCATCGAAAAGACCTATGGTGCAAAGTACTATGTCCAGGCTCCTGTGATTTCACCAGAGCACTATTCTACCTTTTGGGATGTGCAAAAATGTGGCACCACCTATCGCGAGTCCCTGGCTCAGGCTGAGGGAAAGTGCGGATTAAAGGTGGATATTTTCCCTATTGAAAACACCTATTCAAACGGTTTTATGCGAGGACTTCACAGAGTATTATCCGATGGAGCGTCTCTTATTTTATCCTGTATTCGCTTTCACGACCGAAAGAAAGAGTATCTGGATTTGGCCGGTGGAGAAGCGACAGGAATTATAAAAGTAAAGGCTGCCATTGGTGCACCTTTTTCTATCAGCCGAAAGTTTTGGCTTCGCTTTGCAAATGGCGTCTTTTCCATGTATAAAAATGATGA
>JAILMB010000085.1 GCA_024692825.1 Lachnospiraceae bacterium
TAAGTTCCTTTACGATTATAGACCTGTCTATCGTTTCTACCCTGTCCCAATCAAAGATAGTTGATACCAAAGGTACTATCGCCTTCTCGCACTCCAAGACTATGCACCATCCATGATATTTACGGTTATTGCTGTAAAACAATTCTATTTTGTTTTGTTAGTTAATCGAAGTTTATATCGATACTGTCATCAATATTTACTCCATTTTTCCAATCTTGATAATATTTTTTCTCATTGGGATGAAGTACACCATCGGCTCGAATCAAATGATATATAAAATATGAAAGTGTTCGTTTGAAGGGAATTCTTTCATCATGATTCAATGATTCACTATAGCTATTGGTTTTTGCAACCAAATTATCAAATGTTTCGTTCTCGTTTACTGATTCTTTAATATTTAAGGCATCAGTATCATTTATAGCATATTTCTCTGAAAGGTTTCTGAGGTAATTGTTTACAAATGTTTTCTCACTATCATCATAGGAACCGTCACATTTTCCGAAGAAAATACCTAATTCGGAAACGAGACAAATTAGTTTGAAATTCTTTTCGTCAATATCTTTTTTCACATCACTGGTTTTGGATTCTTTTGTGGGAGAAGATGCAGGGGGAACTTCTTCTGCATGTGTGTCTTTTTTATCATCTTTTTCTGAAACATTTACTTTGCCATTTTTAAAAGCTTGTATGATTTTTTCTGCTTTTTGATTATTTTTTTCTTCTTGTAATTTTTTGATTGATTCAATTTTCTTATTAAAGGATTTCAAGAAATCATCAAATGAAAAAGATGATGATTCTCCATATAAAGATACTTTATTAAGCATGCATTCAAGAATAGCACCTTTAATTTCTCTTCCAGAAAGACCTTCCAAAGTTTTACTTAACATATTAAAATCTTCATCTGTTAAAGTGGACTCAAAGGGAAGTCGTGGAGGAAGTGTTTTCTTGATAATCATAATTCTTGCTTCTTGATTTGGAAGTGAGAATTTTATATGTTTCAAGATTCTAGATTCAAAAGCTTGGTCAAAATTACTAACTAAATTTGTTGCAAAGATAACGATACCTGGGAATTCTTCTAATAAAATAAGCATTTGACTGCGAAGAGAATTTAGTGCTTGGTCTGCACCCTGCGAAACATTCTTTATTCTTTTTCCCAAAAAAGAATCAGCTTCGTCAAAAAATAAAACACAATTATTTTTTTTTGCTGTATCGAATGCCTGACTGAGATTCTTTGCAGCATCACCTACATATTTTGATTCTATTTCAGCATAGTTTAAAGCTAAAAGCTCCATGTTTAATTCTTTAGATATTGCATGGGCACACATAGTTTTACCTGTTCCAGGAGGTCCATATAGATTTATGACACTTTTAGGAATAGGGTCAATATCCTCAAATCCCCATTTTTTGTAAATTAATTCTTGATATTTTATGATATTTAATGCATCTGTAATTTCTTCTAAAATTTCTTTTGGTAATATTACTTGATTGAAAGAGTATCGTGGTTTAATAGGTATATATGATTGGCTTTCGTATTTGTTATCTTTTTCTTCGCTTTTGTCTGTAATCTGTTTCTGCTCGAATTGTAATTTTAGATATAACGTTCCATTTGATTCAAGAAACAAGTTTAGTTCTTTCGACCTACTTTTTAGATAATCCATAGCATTGGCAACAAATTCATTACTACATGGTAATGATAAACTCGCATTACTATCTATTGCATAATTCCCCTTAGCTTGATTAAAGCTGTCCACAGACAATGAGTATTTTACCCCCAATCTTTGGTACTTTCCTGATTTAAGAAGATGTTGTAGTTCTTTGAAAAGCTGAACTTCAAACTGATTGAGAAAACAAACGGTCGTTTTGTCAAAACTTTCAATGTGTGTAAAATGTATCATAGAATGTATTTTTCTGATATTAACAATATTCGTATTGACCTATTTTTACTTTTTCATCAACACCTTGCGTAGATCCTATATTGATTTCTTTAAGCTCATTTCCTGAAGGATCAAAGATACCAACTTTTACGGCATTTTTCTTCGCTTCTTTGATTTTGTATTTAAATGCATTAGGAATAGAGAGACTTTCGTCTTTGACAGTTTTTTTTATGACTTTTCGCGTGATAAGTTTGTCAATTATAACGGTAATCGCGAATACTGCACCGCCACCTAAAACTGCTCCTAGTATAATTGGAACGAACGGAAACATAAACAAAAGAATTAATTTATAAATAAATTGTTGTATGCAAGTGTTTAATCCTTGTTCTGATTGAAAATTAATTCAGAATGAAAATTTTATAAAGTCCACCCTAAAAGATGATAATGCATATGTATTACAAAAAATGAAATATGTAAACCATCTTTTTGAGTGGACTTATAAATTCAATTTAAAACAACCAAAGGATTATCATCTTTTGCCTGTGAAAGCACATCTTCTAATTCCTTATCAAGTGTTTTGGCATATATTATTTCTAACATTACTGTTTCTTTTTTCTTTGGTTCTTGTTTATATACGCCTATAACAACAGATGTATAATCTTCTTTCTTTAAGATGTTAAAAGGGTAAACTTCAAATAATTTTTCAAGTTTATTCTTATCCGCTATAAATGGCGTATCTGTTTCTTGATTTAAATTAAAAGACTTAAATATATGTACTATGTCGTCTAATCTAAGAATACCATCTATGGTTTCTATCTTGACATTACTCAAGTCTAAAAGATTCGTTCTTTTTACTGAATTACCTTTTTTATAAAGCAGGTAAAGGCATGCAGCAGTTATAACTGCACTACAAATAAAAACTGTTTTCATAATGATACGTTTTTTGTTTGGCATTAATTTAATACAACAATAGGATTATCCTCTTTTGCCTGTGAAAGTATTTCTTTGGTTTTTTCGTCCATACCCTCAGCACTAATTTCTTGATAATGCTCTATCTCCTCAGTTTGCGCATTATAAACACCTTCAAAGATACCACAGTCTACGATTGGTGCATTATGGATCATCTCCTTAAGTTTTTTAGCATCCGTCACGAATGGAGTATGATTTTCAGGGTTTAAATCTAATTGCTTAAACCAATTTACAACATCTCGGAAGAAATTTAGGGCTCTCTTTATTACTTTAACAAAAAAATTTTTGATTTTTCTAAAAAGATTGGCGAGGGCTTGGCCAATACTACTGAAAAAAGAACTAATAGTATTCATAATATTTTATTTTAAGATTATTAATTCATGTTGATTGAATAGAGATAGGACTTCTTTACTTAATCCCTCTGTTTTAATAATTACAAAATTATTTTCGTTTCGTGGAATCATTTCTTTATCTTTGGAATATGCTAAATAAACATAGTAATATTTTTGAGAGTTTTTTCCTAACATTGCTAAAACTTCGTTAGAGTTTGGCACTATGTATTGTTTTGCAATCTCCAGTAAAGATTCATTTGTTAAGAATTCCTTTTCTATTGGTATAATGTTTATGTCATTAGGAAAGTCGGGATCACCAAATATAATTTCTTTCCAATTAGTGTTTTTAAAGAGGTCAACCAGCCGCTCTCCAATTTTCTTGACCAATAATGAGAATTGTTTTTTTACTTCTGGCGTAACCGTTTCAATAACGTTTTTTAATAATTCGTTCATAACAAAAATGTTTTATGATTAATAAATCTATTATTTTGAGTACATATTTAGCTGAATAATTTTATGATTAATCCTGCAAATAGTACTATAAGTACGACTAAAATTCCACCAACAACAATTAAAAGCCACTTCAATGTTTTTGCAATTGTTGATAGAGCTTTTCCTGTCTCAGCAGTAAACTGTTGGATACAATTTAAAGCGGTTATGCCGGTAAATAAGGCATCGTCAATCCAACCTATAATAGGTATATCGGGTATGATATCGATGGGACTTAAATCATATGCGACTGCTAATCCAAGCATTACGACGCTAGTCAATTCTTTGCTATTCATGTTCTTTTAGTTTTAAGGTATAACATTATATATTTCCCATCTCTCTACAACGCTGGTGAGTGGTTGCCTTTGTTGGCTCCGTCGGGATGACGGAAGCAGCGGAGGCCGGTCATCTGCATGATGGTGGAGAACTGCGTGCCGCAGTAGCGGCAGGTGTAGCGTGGTTTCTCACTGCCTTCATAGAGTTTGTGCTTGCCACGGTTGGAACCGTTGGGATGCCGGTGGCAGTTCAGACCTGTAAG
>JAILMB010000136.1 GCA_024692825.1 Lachnospiraceae bacterium
TACCTGTAAATCAGTGGTCCAAAAGATAAAGTTGTGAATATACAATCCAAAGATATAAAGGGTATTTGAAACGATTAAGCTCCAATAGGTTTTAAAATGGCCTACAACCCTGGTATAGTTGTGATCGTTTCCCGGGAAGAACTTTAAAAGCTGTGCATATTCCAGAATACACAAAAGGGTCAAGGCAATATCTACTCCTGTCATCATGGAATAAATCACGTCCCACTCCATGATAGAATCCAAAAGCCAGGATGAGCCCACCCCAACTACCATAGCAATTAAATAAAACAATGTGGTTCGTTCATACTCTTTGCAGATATTTAGATAAAGCATGGAGTAAAACACAAAGATTAAAGCCACATATCCCACAAAGGATAAAAAGATAAATATGGGATCTACCTGCCCCACCATGTATTCATGAATAAAAAACGGTACCGCTGGAACCAAACCAAAAATCAGGGTTAAAAACAGGCAAAAATAAAAGCATGGCATTACCGCATCATAGTGCTCATCGAAAATCACATCGGCAATATACCTTGAAATCACCGCATTTAAAATAGATGTGGCAATTAAGGCAAAGATGAAAATATAGAGAATAGTGCAGGAAAACAGTTCTCTGTCTGCGTACTCCAATTCCCCAAACCCTAAGATTTGCATCATGATATAAATAGACACCATAACAATAATCATAGGGGCTATGGTTACAATGGTGGAATAACTCATTCCACTTAAGGTTGTAATCAATGTATTTTTTTCATATATCTTATCTAGCTTTACGCCGATACCAGCCATACACTTATTCTCCGCTTAAACTGTCATAAATCTGTTTATAGGTTTCTTTCATCTGAGAGATCAAATACTTCTCCATCAATCGACGATATCCCACTTCTCCCATACGTTTGGTAAGTTCGGGATTTGACGCCAGGGTTACAAATGCATTTGCAA
Organism: Lachnospiraceae bacterium; assembly: GCA_024692825.1. Classification (GTDB taxonomy): domain Bacteria; phylum Bacillota; class Clostridia; order Lachnospirales; family Lachnospiraceae; genus JAILEN01. The sequence continues at coordinate 946 of JAILMB010000136.1, forward strand.
TCTCTTCTACATTCATAATATGGGTTAATATTCCAGCCTGACCAAAGTCATCTGCTTCACCATAAATCAGCCCTCTACAGTTACCAACATCTGTTGCAACAATTGGTTTTTTGGCCGCATATCCCTCTAGTATGGTCAGTGGTTGTCCCTCTGAAATACTGGTTAACACCATAAAATCCATACGACCCACATACTGGGTAACATCTACTCGATCCGTAAATACCACGTCCTCTAATTCCATGGCTTCTACAATATCAAAACACTCCTTTGCGTACTCCTCATCTTCATCACAAGGTCCCATAATCCAAAGTTTCAAATTTGAGACTCTGTTTTTGGCATAGGCAAAGGCACGAATCATGGTTTTAATATCTTTGATTGGAGTCACTCGAACCACTGCTCCGATGTTTACATATTTCTCATCCTCTTCCGTTGGGCCGGGAATATTTTCAAATCGGGAAACATCTACACCGTTTGGAGTTACCCGAAGTTTTTCTTTGGCACAGCCTAACTCTTCCTGAAGTTCAGACGCATGGGCATAGAGGGAGGTTACAATATCCGCCTTATCGTAGGCTAAAAGGGACATCTTTCGAAACTGCTCAATCCAAATATCCTTGTAGAGTCCCTGTACCCAGGTGGCTTTTATAAGCTCCTCTTCACGTTCTCTTGTATAAATACCATGTTCGGAAATCAAAAGCTTACAGCCTTGATCCATCTTTGCCATGGCACCAATTACTCCAGCGTAACCTGTTGCCACGCAGTGATACAAATCCGCCTTTGGAAGCTCTGCTCCCATAACAAGAATCAAAGGCAAATACATAGAGCGCATGGTCCATAAGAAATCTACAAAGGGAACGTCAGTGTATTTCTTTCGATATGCCTCTTTTACCGCCTCGTAAAAGTCCAGTCCCATAACCAAGTTATTATAGGAAAACTTCTTTTTGCGAATAATCCTCATAAAGCCTTCCCAATCCGGGTTGTCATTTGCAATTACACTACGCAAGGCCTCATATTCACTTTTTTTCATTCGCTTTCGGTTTTCTTTTCCCCAGTCGTCATCATTTAAATAGACCTCGTACACTTCGGAAACATTATCCGGAAGATCATATTTAAATTCTCCACCTGAATCCCGGTCTGCCACAATGGCCAAAACGCAAAATTCATGTTCCGGGAAGGAGCGAATCATGGAATGAATCCAGCTTGATACGCCTCCTACTACATAGGGATAACAACCTTCTGCAATTATACAGATTCTCATAATTTATCCTACCTAAAATAACTCCACCAGGAGTTCGTTTTTTCTCCTATATCAATCACTGTTTCAGCAGCTGTAGTGGTAATGAGATACACACCATCTTCTAACTCATAAAACTGTCCTTCTGACATGGATTGGATTTGTTTGCCTGCGGTCTTTACAATAAAGTACTGTTCCTCACCTATAATATTGGTTTTAATGGTAAGCTTATCCTTTTCTACAGACAATTCGCTTTCATACTGCAAATTCAAATAGGTTCGTATGCGATTTCCTGCTTCTGTTACGGAAGTTGCATCAAACGCTTCATAATCCTCATACAGAGTATGAAGGGTACCAGAGTAATCTTCCGCGAAATTCTGCAAATGATTTTCTTCTGTTTTCGGATAAATTAAATTATCCATTTCCTGTCCAAAAAGAGAATATCCCAAAGCAGTTTCTACTGACTTTAAGGTAAAATCTTTTTTATAACTGTAATACTGTGAATCCGTTGTAGGTGAAATGGCAATGACATCGTCTTTTGCCCGAATCAGATTTTCTTTTGCACTGTAATCAGAAATCAAAAGATTTACATCTTCTTCCTTATTTTCCGCCAAATCCTCCAGGGCATCTTCCACACTCAAATCGCCAATATAGCAGGAGTAAAAATTATACTCACTTAGTTCACTTCGAAAAGCATCCAAATCCGTTTCTAATTTTTTTGATCCATCCACATCAGAATAGCCCTTTAAGCTTAAACCGGCTTCTCCATGGTTCTCACGCACCAGCTCCATTAAATATGACAACACTTCCTCGCTTGGAGAAAGATTGTTACTGTAATCCAGTTTGGAAGAAATCATAAAACTCGGTATGAGTTTATTTGCGGAAGAAGCTGCCGTCATAGAAGGCCAAACCAGAGTCTCAATAAAGTTAATGGTATCTCTTGAATACAACTCCATCATTTCCGTTGAATTCTCATTGGTAATGGTAGGGAAATTATAAAGCACCATATTTTGAGAATTTATAATTGGATAAACGGATATCTCATCTCTAGAGGACTCCACTGCCGTGTATATTCCAAGAGCAGACAGCTCCTCCATAAAATCATTGTTAACCACATACACATAGGTGTTTTTCGTGTTGTATCGCCAGATAATCGGTGGTGTATAGGATGCATCTGCGTCCTTGTAGGCCTTATTTAAATAGCCACTCATATACACTTTCGAAGCTGATTCTAGAATAAACCAGGGCACTCGAAGATTTAAATCCTCATAATAGGATGGTGTATCTTCCCCGGCTTCATAAACTGCTTCTCCACCTAATAAAAAGCCTTCATACAATCGCATTCCCACCAAAGTGGTTGCTTCATTTTGAATGGTTCGAATCCCCATAAGTTCTGCAATTTCTGTGTGAGCTTTTAAAAAGTCACAGGAAGGAACCGTTGCAAATAAAATGGTAATGCCCTCTTTTTCACAGGAAAGAATATAGGGAATGTCCTCTTCCAAAAGGGTTGCCCCATCGATGACAAGCATGGAAAAATCCACGCCTGATTCTCCATAGGCGAATCCATGAGGAATTTCAAAAAGGGAGCGTTTATTATATACGCACCACTCTTCTAGGCGATCATAGACCTCCTTACTGTCCCCTAAATACAGCATTCCATTTTGTGCACTCACATCCGATGTAAGTGATGTATCTTTTACAGTAAGTCCACTAGGATAATATTCATTTGTCCCATAGTTTGACAATACAATCTTTGCTCCACCTGTTACCATAAACAAAAAAAAGACTGTTATCATCATGACACTTATGGTAAAAAAGTTTTTCTTACTAATCATCTAGTGTTACTTCTCCTTCACCGCAATCGTTATATCCATAATCTATTGCAAAGTTATAATTGCTATTGATATTTTGTGTAATCTCATAGCAAACAAACTCATCATCTTCGTAATACACCCTCATATCCTCGCCAATCAGCTCCTGATATGCCTTTGCCCAATAATACATTTTTGACATGCAAATCCAACGGTTTTCACCACTGTAAATATTCTTGCCCTCAGTAACCGGAATCGGCTGTTTTGCCCCCTCTTCTGAGATAGACTGTCCACTGTTTACATAAGATGTTCCGTAATCAATAGGAACTTTTTCAATGAAGATGTAAACCTTGCTGGAAGGAATAAAAATATCTCCATCATCTGTATTTTCAATATTACTGTAGGCGTCAGAAAAAGCTCCTCCCTGGAAGAGATGCAGCTTCTTTAAAAAGGTGCTAAGTTCATAGTGATATCCATGGTCAGCCACCATTTGATTTTCATCATTGGCTGAAATAATGGTATAGGTAAAATCTTTGTTTTCCTTTATGATGCCCTTTAAAGAAAGGATGGCTCCATTGGTTTCATTTGCCTCTAATACAAGTGGTGATTGAATCCATCCTCCGGCATAAAATCCTAAAACCATAGCTGCGCAAAGAACCATAGATGCCCCAATGTGAATCCAACGTTTTTTTACAAAGAAAAGGATTCCCCGAAGTAAAAAGTCCAGGCCAAACATAACGATAATTCCATAAAACGTAATAAGGAAGGTCTTGGTTCGATTGGTATCCATAAGAGATGGAATTCCAAGATTTTTCGAAGCCAAAATCACCCAAAGAAGTATCACTCCAATGCCCATACTTAAATAGGCTCTTGCAAAATTCCAGGGTAAAAACCATCCTATAATTCCTATGAGACAAACCAGTGCTGCCACAATCATCCCTGCATAAATCAGCCAGGCGTTTTCCTCACTTCCACAGTAGAGATGTTCTTTGATACTGTCATACAGACTGCTGACTACAAAGTTAACCTTTGATACCACTAGTTCTTTGATGTTTTGACTTTCATTTTTAGATGGGGCTTTTCCTGCAGCAACCTGTACATCTTCATAGGCGCTTTGCATAGACTCATCCAGCATTCCATTTTTTTCAAGGAAGGCATAATACTCCAAATCATCGGTGTAATCATCATCTGTTAAATCTGCAATAATTCCATTTCCACTATTACCCGTAGTAGAAGATGTCGTTCCCTCTATAACGCCAAGGGCCCAATTCATAGACCCCTGAAATTCATTTCCCATAAGAAGGGAGATTCCCATCGGAAGGATTGCTATAAGAAGAGCCAATAATCCCGATTTCATCAGACTAAAGAAGTAACGCTTTCGAAATACCAAAGGAAGATGTGCCACTCCCACTCCGATGCAAAAGATTAAAAGCACAACGGTTCCATAAAAATGAATGGATATGGTCAGTGAAAGACCTGCTGAAAACAGCATCCAGCACAAGGTAGATGGAACCAGTCTTCCCTCTTCCTTTTCTCTTCTTCGGACAAAAAATTCCAACAAAAACATTAAGGAAGGCAAAATAAAGACATGGGCATACTCCTGAGGGATTCCCATTTCAAATCGCGAATACACATTTGTATAAACGAAGGTTGGCATCACAAACAAACATGCTGCCCCAAAAGAAAGACCGGTGTGCTTTCCGCAAACATATCCTACAAAAGCCATAATGGAAGAAACCAAAAGAACAATGGTTACTACTTCCCAATGGCATAACAGTACATAGGTATCGATTCCAAATACCATGTGCAAAAAGAAAATCACAGAGTGATATCCCATGGGATATACACCGGCTACGAAGGGTTTATTTTCCCCTAAGGCATTGATCCAATAATTGTGAACCGGTAAATCCGAAGCTGTATATCCAAGGTTCCAATAATCATTGGATACAAAAATATAAAGAACCAATCCTATTGTTCCAATAAATCCAAGAACTTCCAGAGGATTGTGAATCACTACTCCAATGGTTCCTGAAAATAATCGCTTCGCTCCATTTTGAATATGGGCGCGTAGATGAGCGCGAAAGGTTTTTCTTCCAAGGAATCCACCACCTAACTTTTCTACGGTGTATCGGATGTTGTGAAGAATATCTCTTATTTTTACCTCATACAAAAATAGAGCCATAAAGATATAAAAACCAAATCCAAAAATAACGAGCGTTGCTTTGCTGCAAATATGTGCAAGTGTCAAATACAACACCAGATTAATGACAAACCCGTTTCCAATAAGCAGGTACGCCATTAGTCGAAAGGAATAGGGCAAATCCCTCTTTTTTAGCTTTTCTCCAAAAACAATGGCAGGGGGAACAATAATGGTCAAAAAATATGCCACGAAAATCTTCACTAATTCAGTTGTCACAATTGAATTTACGGACATATCTACCTTTCTAAGCCTCCCTGAACATTCGGATAATCTCTAATGTCTCTTTATCTACAGTAATTCTTGACTTCTTTAATTCTTCTAAGGTTTCGAAAAACTTTTCTTTATCATCCATTCTAAAATACAGCTTTAAGCGATTGGTATAGGTTGGCAAAGAAGTTGAATAAAGTTCATAGGAGCGTTTTCCCCACTTCTCACACAACTCAATATCTCTTATCTCCATCAGCTGATTACACAACCAGCTGATCTCTTCTACTGTCATTTCGTGGGGAGCTGTAACATAATAGGTCTCTCCCACTTCTTCCATAATTCGAATATAGTTTTCCTTCTCGATTCCATGGAATACATTTTGACTTAAAAACACATTCATAAAGGATAAGAGCTGATCACACAAGGCTTCCTTTTCCGGAGAGTTCGCCTTTTCGATTGCAATCCTTAATTCTGTTACATGAACGTTGAAGTTATTTAATTCGTCTCTTAAAACAGAGGCTGCGTAATGGGCAGTTTCTGAGTCTTCACTGTTTAGGGCTTCCGTAATGGAACTTAAATACTGAGTAACATCTCCCTTTACTACAGAAAGCATCAGGTTTCGAAGACCGGTTTTATCACTGACTGCCAAAGCCTCTTCCATTGGAACCAGATTCATATCCCGCTCTAAATTCGCCGGGTTTCTTGACTCAACTTTTGTTTTATCAAAGGTAGCTGTTCCTTCAAGATTGCTCTTTTGACGGAAGAAGATTTTTTGCATCAAAACACTTCCAAAGAAAAACACCTCTCCAATCACCGGAGTAAAAAGCATCATAAGAAAAACCAATATTGTTTTTTTCACATCGTAGTTTTTGTTTTGTCGGTCTTTTCTCTTTACAAAATTTCGAATAAGAGAAATCAAAAGATATAAAATATCAATTGCTGTACTTACAACAACCAAAGAAAAAACTATTAGCAAGGATTTCTCCATTAGTTCATATTCCTCCAAATGGCTGAAGGATATCCCAATCCTTCCAATCGTTTAATTACAAAATCTGCGCTTTCCGTATTTGTGTTAGAAAGAAGAATATACAATCTGCCGTCTTTTCTCTTTCCAAGGTAATCGGAATTTCGAAGGGTTTTAGAAACCTCTTCTACCGCCTTCGGCTCTTGGTCCTTTGGAATCTCAGGAAGTCTTAAAACACAACATTCCGTAAGACCTCTTCCACGGGCAGTTAAGAACGCATCTAACAAAGAATTGAAGGCCGTCTCTTCTAACAGCTGTGTATTTTCCACATAACGACTGCTTTCTAACGCTTCCATGTAGCGATTTGCCCGGAGCACTGCATTTTGAATCAAAAATCCTGCAATTCGCATCAGATTGGACTGAGATAGATTCAGTCTTTCGAGAGGCAATCCCCATGTCATAATGATAAGCTGCATTCTTCCTTCTGAAAAAAGTGCATCTGCCATCTGAGGGAAGCCCTCTTTCATAGAACGGTTGATATAAACCTGATCACTGTTGATATAGGCATACATCTCTGTAAGATCCGTATACTTAAGGGAGTTTCCAAGACTTCTGGCTTTTTTTGAAGTAGCTGCAAAAAGTCTTGCATAATCGCCGTTTGCAACGGAATAAATAGCCACATCATCTGTGTGGAGCAATTCACGTAGTACCTCAGCTGCATAAAAGAGTACTTCTTCCGGCGCATATTGATCCAAAGAAGATGTAATCTCATATACCTTTCCAAAGGAGTCATGCTGATTGATCAACTGCTCCTCCATAGAATTTTTAATCAAAACATTATTGGTATTAATCTCTGTAATATCCTCCACCTGAGAATTCAAATAGTGAATCTCAGAGGAATCTTCATCACGAATAACCTGAAGACGATCCTTTAGATTTCCAACCACAAGCCCTACGATAAATAACTGAGTAATCCAAATGTAGGTATTGTAATCCAGCATTACATCGAATGTGGACTTGTCGTATTGCTGACGGAAAAAATATCCCGCTACAGCTAATACACCGGCAATCATAGATTGCTGTTGTCCATGTATAATCGCAATAAATAAAACATACAAAAGATAGAAATCCAGATTTGTAAAATAGTCACTTCCTGTGGCTCTGTTATTTAACATAAAGGCTGGAATAAACAGCACAATGGTCTCCAAATAAGGAAGAATAGCTTTTAAAAAGCTGCCTAGTTTTTTCCATAGTACACTTCGATTCTTTTTCTTCTTATCCTCTTCCGGGCCAAAGAATTCTAAGTGTTTTTCCTTTACTTCTTTTGCCACAAGTGGAAGTTCATCGAGATAGCTTTTAAATACTTTGCCTCCAAACTCATCCCGGAATCGCTCACGGCTCATCATAACGCGATGCTCTTCTGCATCTTCCAATTCCACCTCTACAGAATCTCCAAGTCCGTCCTTTAAGAAAAAGGCCAAATCCAACTCCGTCAATTCCCGTTCAGAACAAAGGTTATAGACACGATGCTGCAATTCATCTGTAATCAAAAGTGTATAAATAAACTCCACCGCATCCGATATATGGAGCATGGACATTGTCTGATTTTTTCTGGCAGGAATTACGCCCTGTCGAATACCGGCTTTTAACATGTGATACATAGGCTCTTCTAAATCACTGCCCATAACCGGATTTCCATAAATATGATCCATACGTGCCACTACGGTGTCGCATAGATAAGACTTATAATAGTTACCACAAATAAGCTCGCCCTGTCGCACTGCAACAGCTCGAACTGACTCTGGTGAGAACGCATCATGTTCTCTATAATTTCTTCTGGAACTATGTGTAAATACATCTGAAGTAGATAGATAAAGAAAGCGAGGGGTCTTCTTTAACTGGGAGCATGCCTCCATGATATTAATCAACCCTTCACCAAAACGGACTGCCTCTTTTTGTCCTAATCCCCACTGGAAAGAACCATCAAAGGCACCCAAAAAAATGATAGCATCTGGAGCGATGCTCTCAATAATAGCTGACATATTTTCATTGTCATATGTAAAATCGTACTGTTCAAAAATACGTTTGTACTTTACTTTTTTTACCCGTTCGTTGGATAACACGAAAATACGGTGTCCCTCTTTACGTAATTTTCCGATTAACGCTTCCATCATCCCATTGTCAGCGCCTGTCAAAATAATGTCCATACCACTCCTACTTTTCGCTGTTAAGCATCTAGTAACTTTTTATTTTCCAGCATCGTTGCGTAGTCCAATACATCCTTTAGAACCTCCTCGAAATCTACAGCATAATTCGAAGAAATTTCTGTTGCAATTTTTTCAGGAGTTTTCTTTTCTTTGAGTTTCTGATAGATAAAATACCCCATCTCATTTAAGACAACAGGCTCCCCTAAATCACAGTCCTTATGATCATTAAAAATATAATACATACCTGCAACTTTCCGAACCATGATTCACCTCATTTTATCTAATCTGTCCACGCTATTTTAATATACCACTTTCCCTATTATAAGACAAAGAAAACATCTGTATAAGAACGAAAAAGAAATTGAATAATCTGACTATTTGTTGTAAGATTAAAATGATTACAAATAAGGAGTGATGTGACATGGACTTTACAAATAAAAAAATTTTAATCAGTGACGATTCAATATTAGCAAGAAAACAATTAAAAGACGTGATTTGTCGTGTCGGAGAAGGCGCTGAATTTATCGACGCATCCAACGGACAGGAAGCCATTGATAAATACAAAGAATTCACTCCGGACATCACATTTCTTGATATTGTTATGCCAGTAAAAGACGGTATTGAAGCAGTAAAAGGAATTATGGAAATCAACAAAGAGGCAGACATTATCATCGTCTCCTCTGTCGGAACTCAATCCCAGCTGAAATCTGCAATCGAAGCCGGAGCTAAGGATTTCATCCAAAAACCCTTAGATTCCTCCCAGGTTGAGACCTTATTGCAGTCACACTTAGGATAGGAGGATTTCATTCCAATGTTTGCACAATTTTTTGGAAATTACCTTTTAAACAGAAAGGCCGTTACGCCAGAGCAGTTATCTTCTGCTATTGCGAGTCTAACGGACACTCATATTCGATTGGGTACATTGGCAATGCACAAAGGGTATATGACCGCAGCCGAAGTTGATGAAGTTTGTTTCTTGCAAACCCGTGAGGACAAGCGTTTCGGTGAGATTGCCATTGAACGAAACTATCTATTTGAAGATCAGTTAGAAGACCTGCTAAAATCGCAGAATCCTGACTATTTATTACTTGGTCAGACTCTTGTTGATACAGGCGCGATCTCCAATTCCGAATTAGAAGAATTGATGATTGAGTATCAGGCTGAAAATGAGATTGAAAGCCCTACCGATAGCGAAAGCGTAGAACATACGTCAAAGCTTATCGAGAACTTCCTTCTCTCAGCAGAGCGCCCGGTTAGTAAGTATTCTGTTATGTATTTGAATCTCGTATTCAACAACCTGGTTCGTTTTATCGGAGAAGACTTTACTCCTCTCTCACCTGTTCAAACAACAGGTTATGAAACAAACTACTGTGTTACCCAGCGAATCTCAGGACAGATTAACTGTGTATCTTCCATCGATATGGAGCCACAGACTGCAGTTGGATTTGCTTCCCGTTATGCAAAGATGGAATTCACCGAATTTGATGAGTACGTAAAGGCATCCCTTGAAGATTTCTTGAACTTACACAACGGATTATTCTCCGTAAATATGTCAAACGAAATCTCTATGGAACTTACACTTGATCCTCCTGCTCAGGAGTTAGATCCAGTGCTCACACTTTCAGATAACGCCTTTGTTATCCCTGTGATTTATCCTTTTGGTACCATCTATTTAATTCTTACTCTATAAATCACATTTTATAAATCATATAATAAGCAATACGAAAAGCCGGCTGGTTAAATAACCAACCGGCTTTTCTAAAGCTCTTCTCGAAAAAAACTCAATTCACAAAAATTAAATATTAAGGAATCTCTTTACAACCTGAGGCATCTCATCCACTTCGCACTGAGTATCATGGCGAACTGGTGCAGACTTAATCTCAACAATTGCTCCAGGAAGATCCACTTTTGAAACCTCGGATAAAACATCTGTAAGCTCGATATCCTTCTTTGAAGGATCATCCATTCCGATGGCTTCCATAACGCTTCTTGTAAACTTAAATGGACTAGCAGTAGAGGCAATCACTGTTACCTTATCATCACCGCTCTCCTTCTTGTATTTGTTGTATACATAAGAAGCTACAGCTGTATGTGTATCAAGGACGTATCCTGTATCATCATATACGCGTTTAATCTCTGCCTTTGTCTCTGCTTCATCAGCAAAGTTTCCGTAGAAGTCTTTTAACTTCTCCTTCATCTCAGCAGTGATTTCGTATTTGCCCTCACTCTGGAGTGAATCCATGAAGGCTTTATTCTTTGTATCATCTTCTCCTGCGATTTCATAAATCAATCTCTCTAAGTTAGAAGAAATCAAAATATCCATAGATGGAGAATTTGTAAGCTTAAACTCACGGTTCTTATCGTAGCATCCGCTTTCAAAGAAGTCATATAATACTTTGTTCTCATTGGATGCACAGATGAGCTTGTCAATAGGAAGTCCCATCTTCTTTCCATAGAATGCAGCCAAAATATTACCAAAGTTTCCTGTAGGAACGGTAACATTGATCTTTTCGCCAGAAGAAATCTTCTCTTCTTTCAAAAGACGAGTATAAGCATATACATAGTATACTATCTGAGGAACCAATCGTCCAATATTAATTGAGTTTGCAGATGAAAACTGATATCCAGCCTGATCAAGTTCTTTTGCCAGAGCCTCGTCATTGAACATCTTCTTTACACCAGTCTGGGCTTCATCGAAGTTTCCGTGAATGCCAACAACGAAAGTATTGTCTCCAGTCTGGGTAACCATCTGACGTTCCTGAATCTCAGATACACCGTTCTTTGGATAAAATACAATAATCTTTGTTCCCTCAACATCAGCAAAACCTGCCATAGCAGCCTTTCCCGTATCTCCTGATGTAGCTGTTAAAATAACGATGTCATTTTTGACGTTATTCTTTCTGGCTGCTGTAATCATAAGATGAGGCAAAATAGAAAGCGCCATATCCTTAAAGGCAATGGTCTTTCCGTGGAAGAGTTCAAGATAGTATGCACCATCTGCATAAACCAAAGGAGCAATCTCTTCCGTATCAAACTTTTCATCATATGCACTGTTAATGCAGTGCATCAATTCTTCTTTTGTATAGTCAGTTAAAAGCAACTTCATTACTTCATAAGCGACTTCCTGATAAGTCATCTCTGAAAGTTCTTCAAAGCTCTTATCAAACTTTGGAAGGCTGGTAGGAACGAATAATCCACCATCATGAGCCAATCCCTGTAATACCGCCTGAGAAGCAGTTACCTTTTCATTTTTGTTTCTTGTACTTACGTAATTTACGTCCATGAGTATACCTCGTTTTCTTTTCCTTTTTCCGTGGTCTATTATAAGGTAGGCCCCATAAAAAAGTCAACGCAACTTCCCATGTTTGTTTAAATAGGACAAATATTTTTCCGGAAGTTGAATCTCTGTGTACACATCTGCATATTCTTTTGGCGTGTACTCTAGGACATAGTTTTGAATAAAGTTCTTTTCAATACCTGCATCCACTGCTGCATCCACTGCTTTATTGTAAGCAACCGCCGCTTCACAGTCTGTGGAATAGCGTCCAATGATATATTCCCCGTTTATATGGATATGAGCCTCGTGATAAGGAACTTCCTTTGCTTCACTATAGGTTACCCCGTGATATTTGTTCACCACTACAACATTGGAATAGCGAAAATCCAAAGAATCTCCATTTGCAAAGGTATAGTCCTTTCCTGCTACCGCAAAATTCTTTATACCAAATCGTGCCAGAATTCCATATTGCATCCCATAATCGTTGACATACAAATGACCATCGTGAATTAAAATCCGATGAGAGGAATAGTAAAACAAATCGTCATTATCAAACTTTAGTTCTCCCACTCCTTCTAAAAAATAAGAAAAATATCCCTGTCGAAGATAAATTGGAGTCTTAAAATAGGTCTTATAATCTCTGTGGTTTAAGAGCACAATTCCTTTTTCAAAAGAAAGATACTTCAGATGGCTCTTTAGATTTAATGTGTCGATGGAATCATCTTCATAAATCCTGCCAGCTTCCAGGTAGGCCTCATGGGCCTCTTCTTCCGTTGAAAAACTTCCAAGAGATATATGTTTTCCGTATTTTGTTATGCCGGTTCTATAGTATACTTCCCCGGATTTTTTCTTTGCCAAAAATACTCCCGGTAACACGTGTTCTCCTTTATTCGTCAAAGATCTGATCTGATGCGTCAGATGACACTGTGGTGTGATTAATCAAACTCGCCTGATAAGCCGCGCCAAATCCGTTATCAATATTTACGACAGATACCCCGCTGGCGCAGGAATTTAACATGGATAAAAGTGCCGAGATTCCGCCAAACGAGGCTCCATACCCAACTGAAGTAGGAACTGCTATAACCGGCCGATCCACAAGTCCTCCAAGAACAGAAGCCAGTGCTCCTTCCATTCCGGCAATGGCGATTACTACATTTGCCTCCATTAAATCATCCATATGGGATAGAGTTCGATGAAGTCCTGCCACTCCCACATCATAGAGTCGTACCACTTCATTTCCAAGAAATTCGGCCGTAACTGCTGCCTCTTCCGCCACAGGGATATCCGATGTTCCTCCTGTAGCCACAACGATTTTACCAATGCCATCAATCTCTGGAATTCCACCAATCACAAGGGCTCTAGAGTCCTTATCATACTGAAGCAAAAAATCCTCTTCAGGAATAATCTGCTCTTCCTTTGGCACATCCACCAAAAGCTTTACTACGGCCTCCATCTTTTCTTCGTCTACTCGAGTAACCAAAATATGCTCCTGGCCATTTTTTACCATAACAGAAACAATACCAACGATTTGTTCCGGAGTCTTTCCTTCTCCGTAGATTACCTCACCAACTCCCTGGCGTATTTTTCGATGCATATCTACCTTTGCATATCCCACGTCGTAAAAGGGCTGTTTTTTCAGTTCCAAGGCTGCCTCATCTACAGAGATCTCCCCTCGTTTGACCTGTTCTAAAAATTCTTTAATATTTCCTTCCATACATCCCCCTTTTTGCGTCTATCACAGTTTACTCTATTTCTTTTCGCACCTGACGAAGGGTCATATTGTGCGCTCTGGCAATCTTTGCCACATCTTCGTATTCTGACTTTTCTTTTTGAATTCCGAATCCCTTGGAAAGCTTTGTATGCACCAAGCCAAACTCAGTTTCTTTCTCTGTAATCTCTCGTTCCAATATATAGCGTTCTGCCACTAGTTCTCGAACGCCAATGGTGGACGTGTGCAAAAAGATGGTCTCAAGCATTTTGTTTCGATTCTTTTTTTCACACAACACACAAAGCAAAACTCCAGGTCTTTTTTTCTTCATCATGATGCCATAGGAAAACGCATCCCTTGCACCGGCTTCCATTAAACGATCTATGGCAAAGCCTACCTCTTCTCCCGTCATATCATCGATATTACACTGTAATTCAATGATATGCTCAAGGGAATCCAACAGCATAACGCTAACGCAGTTTGGACGATCAAAGTCTTTATGGCCCATACCATAGCCATAGCATCTGACTTTATTATCCTCCATATCCCCTTCCTTTGAAAGAGCCTCTTCTATTTCTTCTTTAGATAAAAACTCATCTACAAAGCAAGAAACAATAGCTGCTCCTGTAGGAGTACAAAGTTCGCCATATTCCTTTTCACTGTAATAGTAGGGAACTCCTTCATCTTCTAAAATAAACTTTGTAGCCGGAGCCGGCACATCCAAAATTCCATGGGCACATTTCACCTTTCCCTTGCCAACACAAACAGGTGAGGCTGCCACCCGATCCACATCTAACTCCTCCATCAGTACACAGGCGCTTACCACATCAAAAATCGCATCCTTCATTCCTACTTCATGGAAATGAACTTCTCCCACTTCCTTTTCATGAGCCTTTCCCTCTGCCTTTGCTATACGAAGATAAAGGTCTTTTGCCATGCTCTTTACGGAAGCAGACACCGAGAGGCGGTCGATAATCTCAATTACCTCAGCCAGATTTCTTCCGTGGTGATGATGGTGATGATGTTCGTGTTCTAGGTGGTGGTCATGTTGGTGATGATGGTCATGCTCGTGTCCATGTTTATGATGGTCTTCACTGGTGGCTTCTACTTCTCCCTGAAGTTCTTCTTCGCCGGAGATAAGAACTTGAAGCCCAATTCCGTTGACACCACATTTTGATGTCTTGTTGATATTCACATCAACATCTTGTAGTCCCATATGATTTAGTTGATGAACTAATTCACTTCGCCTATTCTCAGGAAACAACTGTAACAGTGCGCCAGAAAACATGTCTCCTGCCACACCCATTTTTAAATCTAAATATAGTGTTTTCATAATACCTCGTTTAAACTTCCCCTTCGATATCCTTGAAGGTCCATGGTTACATACAAAAATCCCAGGGCTTTTAACTCCGTCACCAGTCGCTCTCGCACATTTTTCGTAGCGAGACGCTCAAGCTCCTCCGGCATAACTTCTATACGCACCAACTCCCCGTGTAGGCGTAAACGATAATATTGAAAG
>JAILMB010000179.1 GCA_024692825.1 Lachnospiraceae bacterium
CACCTGACTACCATTTTTGGTAATATCCATAACTTCTTTCCATGTATCTCTCATTGTACGAAGGTGTTTTAATACTTCTTCCAGCATTTCCACATCTTTTTTGGAATTTGCCTGGATGAGGCGATACATAAGATAATCGTATACCTTGTCAAAATCCTTCGCTACTTCATACTTAAAGTCCAGCGTTCTTTGGAACTCACCTATAATCTTTTCCGCTTTTTGGATATTGGTGTTTGCTTTTATATAATCCTTGTTTTCAATTGCTACAATAGCAATGTTACAAAACTTAATTGCTCCTTCGTAAAGCATAAGTGTAAGCTCTGCCGGAGAAGCCATTGTTACTTTGTTCTGTGCATATGCATTATATACATTTGCTCGAGTCATTTAATAATCCTCCTAGTCCTTTAGGATGTTCCCATGAGAGATGATAAAGCAGATGTACTGCTTTGCATCTGCGCCAGCATTTTTTCCATAGTTGAAAACTGCCTGTAATAACGATCCTCGAGATCTGCAATCTTGTCCTCCCAGGTAGAAATCAACTTCTTGTAATTATCAATATCCTTGGTCATCTGCTTATCGTTGTAGATGGAGTAAGTAGATTTCAAGGTGGTACCTTTCATCTGCTTATCCAGTTCTTTATAGAGACCTGTAGTAAGCTGCTTCATAAACTCCATAACATCGTCCGGATTATTCTGGATAGCATACATCAGCTTATCATCTTTGCCCTTGGATACCTCATCATCTGAATCTCCTGCAATATGGAAAGCATACTGCTCATTCTTGGAGGCATTCAAGAAGCCTAATGTTTCTATTCCGAAGCTTCCCAAAGAATATGTAGTACCATTTACTTCATAAGCCTGAATCATGGAAGATGACATTGCTGTGATAATACTTCCTAATGTGGAATCTTTACGAAGAAGTGCATTTTTCACCTTTTCTTCCCACTTTTCCACTTCACTGTCGGACATTTCAGCCTTTTCTTCATCTGTCAAAGGCTCGTATCCACTTGCAGAATCTGCATTGTAAAGAGTACTGATTTCGTTGATAACTTCATTATACTCTTTAAGGAAGGACTTGATTTCATCATAAATCCCCTGACTATCTACATCGGTAGAGAGAGTAATCTCTTCATTATCAGCAGTAACACCTGTAGCTTTAATTGAAAGGCCATTAATGTCAAAGGTATTTGAGCTAGATGTAAATTCTGCGCCATTTAAAATAATGGTTGCATCGGATGCATTGATTCGGGTTGCATATTTTCCGGAAGTATCGCCGGAATTATCTTCAGCGTTTGTTAATGCATCGATTGCCATCTGAATCTTCTCGGTAATCTTTGCTGCTTCTGTAGATACATCAAATCCTTCGTCTAAATAAGCAGTCTTTCCCAAATCCCAATATGCGTTATCACTGATAAGTTGATTATTTGCTGTAACAGCTTCATCAATCGCAGTAAGGCGATCTGCAACTGTAACTGTCGCACCATCTACTGTTGTTACATATTCTCCATTTTCTTTCGAAAGATAATGCTCTGCATTTGGACTGGTGCCTAATTCTTCCCCATCACCATCATAGGATTTTACATTCTTGACGTTTGCATACAAAGTATCCAAAGCTGAGGTATCTTCCGTAGTCTCACCGTCAACTTCTTTCGATGTAATCAGTCCCAGTTCCTTCGCAAGCGACTTTGCCTTTTCAGTTACTGTAGGCCAAGAAGCATGTCCTTCGTTATCACTGGTGATTTCAAATGTACCATCATCATTTTCTTTTATATAGGCATAATTTGATTCACCATATTTCAAGAGACGCAAAAGGTCTTCCGCCTTCTGGGCCTTCTCCGGGTCGTCTGCGTTTGCATCTCTAAACTCCTGAATCGCATCCCAAGATTTTGAGTACTTTAAGTCGGCATTCAACTCGCTCTTTTCTGTTTCCAATGCCGCATTGCTTGCGTATGCATCCTTTAATGTGGTTAAAAGAGACTCAATCGACGCCTGAGTTGCAGACGCATCAAAGGTCGTACCATCCTCTCCATACACCGCATAGCTCTTCATCTTGGTATAAGCTGCTTTATCTGCATCGGACATCTTCGCAGTCTGAAGTCCCAATGCTTTGATTGCAGCCAAACCATCAGAAGAAGATGCTGTCAAAGAAAAGTCATTATCTACTCCTGTATCTTTTGCGCTTACAAAAATACGCTGATTATTGGAATCATAAGAAGCTTTTACGCCGGCATTGTTTAAGGATTCCACAAACTGGTCGATGGTGGTGGAAGAATCAATCTCAATATCCTTGGAACTGTCACCTACGCGTACACTGATGGTAGACGAACCACCTATATATCCAAGACTAGCTAACGTAGAGCTTCCTGATGTACCGCTATCCAACTTTGCGCCAGTAATATAACCGGATTTCGCCAACTGTGTAATCTTTAATGTTTGCATACCGTTGATAGCTGACGAACTAGCTGTAACCGTAGCCTTCGTAGGATCCGATACCGTGGTCTTTCTCAGATTGTATGCGGATGAAAAACGAAGATTGCTGGCTTTGTTGTAAAGGCTATAAACCTTTGTATTAATGTCTTTATAGGCCTCTTCCTTCCATTCTAACTTGGTCTTTGCTTTTTTATATTTATTTTTCTTTTCAACCTGTGTGGATACCAGAGCAGATACAATTGATTCTGTATCTAGTCCCGATACCATACCGGATACTCGAATTCCTGATCCCATAGGATTTCCTCCTTATCTCTTTTCATCAACCAGGAGACCCGCAATTTCCCAGGCCTTGGCTATCATATCCAAAGTTTTCTCCGGAGGAAGTTCTTTTATAACTTCCTTTGTCTCCTTGTTAACAATCTTAATCGTGACACGATTTGTTGCCTCATGAATCCCAAAAACAGCCTCAGTTCCCTGGGCGTTCTTATTAATCTCGGCCACAGTTTTTCGAATCTGTTCCTGAGTCGGTTCCTTTGCAACCCGCTCCTTATCTGAGGATGCGGATGTCATCTCGTTATTGGTTTGAGAATTCTCAACGGATGGTGCCGCAGCTTCCGCTCCCCTTGTTTCTACTACCTTTACCGGTGCTGAACTTGGCTTCACCACTGAACTTCCCTGTTCTGGTCGGGAAACCCCCATACTTGATTTTATCTCCATTTTATACACCTCCATGTGTCCTTGCCTTAAATGGCAAAAAACTATAGAATCAGCTACTTCTAAAACTTGTATCGGTACAAAACAAAAAAACTTTAGAACTTTTACAAAAAAAGTCCTAAAGTTTTTCTATTTAAAAAAGACTCTTTAATACTTCCAAGCTGTCTGAGCTCATAGACTCCTTGTTTTCTTCCTGAATCTGTAAGTATACTTCCTTACGATATACTGGGACTTCCTTTGGAGCGGAAATACCAATCTTTACCTGATCACCGCGTACTTCAAGGATGGTGATTTCGGTATTGTTGTTAATCATTAGGGATTCGCCCTTTTTTCTGGTTAATGCCAACATACTTATTCACCTGCCTTTTCTTTTGCTTTTTTCAAAATGTCGTATACAGGGAAATGAACATCTACATCATCTTCTACGATAATCTGTCCACCCTTTAAAGTATCCGTATTAATAATAATTGGTGCCTTTAAATTGATGGTCATATCCTCAATGTTCTTGGGGACCTTAATCGTTACCAAAACATAGAGATTGTCCTCTGTCAGTTCTCCCAATGGTGCCAACAGTTCATCATTCACAGTCGGATTATAATCAGAAACGATTTCCCCCGGCGCGATTACAGGTAACGCAAACTGAGGTTCATCCAAAGACTGAAACCACATAATCGTAGCCTTTCCTTCTTTTTCTGTGTCGTAAATAATGGTGAAGCGCTTCAGATCAGGAAATCCCACGATACCCTTATCCAGTGTGATGATTTTGTCATCCTGAATCTCTATCTCACCAAATAATCTTGTGTTTACCTTCATGATTCTTCTCCTTTACATTTTCTACCTGTCCGCTCCTTCCGAGCGTCCATGTCACTTATCTATATTTTAACACTTTAACCTAGATGATTAAATAAAAACTTGTTCTAGGTTTACTATATGTATGGGTGTATATGTATATACCCCCATACAGCTATTTAAACTATATACAAATTTTTATTATCCTAGTATAAGTGCTAAATATTTATGCTTGGCTGTTGCATATATCCACCTATAGTCCATCCGCAACCAGTAATCTTTAAATATAATTTAGCAATGTCTGCTGGCCGAGTTTACTGGCTGCAGTTAATGATGACTGGTAAGCAGTGTAGGCTGCAGTATATTTGATGATGATATCGGAAAGATCCACATCATCGTTGTTAGACTGAAGCTCTTCTACCGTTTCCTGCTGATTATTCATTCGGGTCTTTGTCATGGAAAGCTGATCTCCGCGACATCCGATTTTTGTAATTGCAAGGTTTACATCCTCTAGATAACCATCAACATTTCCAAGTAGTTCGGAATAGGAATTCTGCAAGTTATTATTGGCATAATCAGCTTCTTTTTGTGCAGCTTCTAAGAATTCATTTAATTGATCTGTATAAGCTGCATACTGATCTTGCTCTAACATGTTTTTAATTTCTTTTACTTTATCATTTGCTGCAATAGCCTTTTGAACGATAGAAATCATATCTCCCATATCCTGGTAGATGTTATGATCCATGAATTCGTTTGCTTCCATATTTACCGTAAGTTCCTGATTTGCAGATACGGTGTAGTTAATATCATAATTAACCGCTTCATTTTTAGAATCTAGTTTTACATATGGAATTCCAGCGTCCTTCTGAGTTCCATCATAGACCTGGATTGCCGTCATAGATGTAGGATCAAATCCTCCTACACCAGCTCCT
>JAILMB010000199.1 GCA_024692825.1 Lachnospiraceae bacterium
ATAACATCAGTTCCAGCTTGTACCAGAATCTTTTTGCACCGCTAATATACAGAGGATTGTCGTGCATTTTCCCATCCATAAAAAATACGTCGGTGCGTTTCGGCTGAATAATTCCATGTGTAATTTCGGTACCGTAATAGATCAAAAGGGCGGTGACAGCCACTATGATGAGAAGGGCCAGAGCATGGGAGGATAAGGTCATGGAGAGAGCATTTGTCAGCTGACTGATAGAGCATAACAGTGCCAGATAAGAAAAGGCAGTAATAAACAGCTTTGGAGTTATTTCAAAGTCATAGTGAGCAATAGCGCAGCAAATAAAAGTGGCGGCTATATCCGTAATCCAAAGAAGCAGACATTCAAAAATAGAAATCATAGATTCTGCCAGATAAACAGACTTTTTTGAATAGCCTAGATACATTTTAGCGGACAGAGTTCCGTACTCTCTTTCTCCACGAAGGTGGAGTGTGCAGTTTAGTGTTATCAGTATGCAAAGTACAATGGTATTCTCGTATAAAAAGGAACTTGAAGTTACGGTGAATCCGAATCCACTTTGCAGGATGTTATAGTAATCTAGCAGGATAATCGTTAAGACTTCCAACCATAGCAGGGGGAAGGTGAGTCGTCGTTTTGTTTCTGCAGTTAATATTTTTTTCATAGTGTGGCTTCTCCTTTTTTGAATTCTTCAAAATAAAAGTTTTCCAGTGAGGTGTTTTTGATTTCGGAAATAGGACATTCCAAAAGCAGTGAACCGGATTTAATAAATCCCACATGGGAGATGGTTTTTTCCATTTCATCCAGGATGTGACTGGAGAGGATAATGGTGGTATGGTTTTCTTCGTTTAATTTGTGAAGTAGCTGGCGAATTTCTCTGATGCCGAAGGGATCTAAACCATTTAAGGGTTCGTCTAAGACTAAGACCTCCGGCTGACTAGCCAGCGCCAGCGCAATGCCTAAGCGTTGCTTCATTCCCAAAGAGTAGTGAAGGACAGGAGTACGGGTGTTTTTTAATCCCACCATATCCAGTAGCTCTTTTTCAGAGTAAACGGGATGATCTATGAGGGAGAGCTGATAGGATAGATTTTTCTTTGCGCTCCAATAAGGATAGAAGGAAGGCTTTTCCAAAATGGCTCCTGTGGTAAATGAATGGGAAGTTTGAATGGAGCCGGCAGATGGAGTCTGCAGTCCTAAGAGCAGTCTCATAAGCGTAGTTTTGCCGGCGCCGTTATTTCCAATCAGTCCGTAAATGCTTCCTTTTGGAATGGAAATCGATACATCGGTTAAAGCTGATAGATTTCTATATTTTTTTGACAGGTTTTTCGTTGTAATAATGTATTCCATAATATTCTCCTTTTGCTTTTTGTTGCAACATATTTTACCGTTGCGATTTGTTCTCCTTTCGAGCTCATTATGTGATCCTTATGGACAAGGAAACAAGCAAAGAGCCTTTTACACATTGAAAAATAGGGATGTAAAGTGTTCTTTGCGCCGCCTTTTCTTTACTTATTTTGGGAGAAAAACTAGAATACAAGGGAAGAATTTAAAGGAGACGAAATATGACAGTTGCTGAAATGATACGGGAGACCCGAGTGAGTCATCATATGACACAGGAGGAGTATGGTGATAAGTTTGGAGTAACCAGACAGACGGTGTCCAGCTGGGAAAATGATAAGAGTATTCCCGATTTGGAAATGCTGATTCTCATATGCAATACCTATCACATATCTTTGGATGTTCTTTTAAATGAAGATGCAAAATATGTGAACCGGATGGATGTATTAAAAAAGGCAATAAGGTGGATGAAAAAAATCTTGATACCACTGGCTGCTTTGTGCGTGGTTCTCATGGCTTTGGGATTTACCCGATATTTGATAACGATAAATGAAACTAGGGAATTTCGTACAAGGGCTGAAGAAGCGGGTTTTTCTTTTGAAAATAAGATATGGGTGAAAAGAGAGGGGAATAGTACTTTTGAACTTCCAAATCAGGTAATGCCCTTTTGGAGAAATGAGTTTTACAATTCTATCTTATCCGGTAGTACAATCATCAGCGATGAGCCTTGCTCGCTTTATCTGAATTATGAAGATGATGTTTACACATTTTTGGTTCAATACGGGTTGGATTATGCAATCGAAGGAAGCGTGGATGCAAGGGGGAATGTTTCCTATAAAAAACTGTCTGTAGACACGGAAGACTTTGTACAGGAAAATGAAAAAGAGATGCAGGATATTATAAAAAAGATGGTATACTATTATAACGTTGCCTATAATATTGGACAGTGAGATAAACGTTTAATCATGTGAGTGCTGATTTCAATTTTAGATACATGATAGGTTTTGGTTTGAATTTGTCGAATTAATTGGTCTGCTGCGGTTTGTCCAATGTATAGTCTGGGTACATCCATGGTTGTTAAGCTTGGTTCAATAATTCGGCTTTCGGAAATGTTATCAAATCCAATGATTGATACATCTTCGGGAATTCTGTAGCCGCGTAATTTTAAGGCTTAATGGCACCAATGGCTATAACGTCATTATCAGCAAAGTAGCATTTTGCAATTCGAATATCATCATCTAGTATTTCCATCATATCTCCTTTGAATCTTTTCTCTGAAACATACTATATCATAAATCAAAGGATAGGTATAAATGCTTTAGGTAAGTGGAATGATGATGTGTGCGCCGAAACAGTTATTTTCTTCAAAGAAATCTATTAAACCGTTGTTTTGCTCAATATAATATTTGACACTTTGGAGACCAATTCCGTGGGTCGAGGTATCATTCTTTTTTCTGCTTCTATAGCATTATCCAAAAGGTTTGAGATAATTACAAAGAATTCTAAATTGTCATACTTAGTACGGTTATTGTTCAAATTGTTGGCATCGGAAAACGACAGATTTAATAATAAAAATGAAGACGGAAGAACCGTCCCTAACCAATAGGTAGTAATATATCCAAGTAGAAAATGTTTTTCTCAACGGAAAAATGAATGCTTCCCTTATAGTATTCGGTTATATATTGCATGCTGCGGGTTCCATAGCCATGAAGTGACGTGTTATCACTTGCAGTGGTTTGAGGAAGATTGTTATGAAATGTTGGAGTTTCACTTACGTAGTTGGAAATATGAATGGAAGCGAATCCATTTTCGTTCGCTATCGTAAGTGAAATAATCCGCATTTCTGGATCTTCTAGTTTCATCACCGCAGAAATGGCATTGTCTAAAGCATTTTTAAAAAGAGAATAGATATGATTTTTCTCCATAAAAGACAGAATTCTTCCATCGGCAATACAACTAAAGTGGATGTTTTGCTGTTCCATTAAAGGAACTTCACGGTATAGAAGCATATCTAAGATGTCGTTTCCTGTTTTTATAGATGAATCATAAATCTGAATAATATTTTTCAGCTCTTTCAGTTCCTCTGAAGTCAGTTTATCTTCATATTCATTTATGCGATGTCGGATATCGTGACATTTTATGTTAATTAGTTCGATTTCTTTTTGCATGGATTCAAACTGTTTTTTCTCAGATAATAATATTTCTTCGGTAGCCTTTAGTTCATTGGAAAGTCGCGCTTTTTCGAGAATTCCAGAACGTAAAAACAATATGGACAATCCATAGAGTAAAGCAAAACAGCGGATAATCATTGCCAAGGCAGGATGTTCCGGCTCAATAGGTCTGCTGTAGTTGGATAAGACTACCAGAATAAAGGTAAAGGACAGGCAATAAAAAAGAATTCCCCGTGAGGTAGGTCCATCGTAATAATCCACTCGTTTTCGACGGAATATAACAGAGAGAACGTAGGCAATTGCAATATGAAGTATGGTATAAATAGCCCAATCGGCCCATATGGGGAGAAATTGATCTGGAAACAGGGAAAGGCTGTTATAGGGATCTTTTCCTGCAAAGAACATTATAAATTCAAATATTCGACCGGTTAAAAGCTGAGATGCACATCCGGCGCTGATTGCTAAAAGCAGTTCAATATAGTTTTCAAAATAACAGAGTTTCAACATGAAATAAATCAGAATATAGCAGAAAAGGCGGATACACAACGTGGTAGTTAGATTGTTATAATGCTGTCGAAATATTGAAAATAACAGAATGCACAACATAAAGCATCCTAAAGAGCCCAGTAGTCGAAGGGCAAATCCGGGCTTTTTTTCAAATTGAAATGTAAAAAACAAACAGCATAATAATAGTTCAATGGCAGCTGATGTTGTGATAATAAAATAATAGGATAATGTCATTTTAATTTTTTCTCGCTATAATTTTTAAAATCTGAAACAAATTCTTTTTTTCTAGGCTGGCTAATCTGCAATTCATATCCATCTACGGTAACGGTGTATCCGAAAATATTTTGCACATAGTATAGGTTTACCAGATAGCAGTTATTGCATCTGGAAAAATCATAGTTTTCCATTTTATCAAGAATGGACTTCATAGTAGCATATTGGTGATAGGTGGTTTCGTTGCTTGGCGGTCCAATGTGATAAATGAGGTGATGACCATCTATTTCAATATAGCGTATTTTGTCCACCGGTACGCGTACGGTCTTTGTGGTGGTCTGAATCATAATGGAATCTTCTTTTTTGGTAGCAGAGATTCTTCGCAATGCGTGGGAAATCTTCATGGCAAAGTCGTGATAGGATATGGGTTTTAATACGTAGTCAAAGGCATTTACGGAATATCCTTTAATGGCATATTGCGAGAGATTTGTAATAAAAATAAGTAAAACCTGTGAGTCAATTTCTCGAAGCTTTTGTGCTGTATCCATTCCATTGATATAGGGCATTTGAATATCCATAAATATAAGGTCATAGGAAGCATCGTATTCCTCTAAAAAATGAACCCCATTTTTAAAATGATTACAAATAAAGCTAATGTCATTTTGCTTTCCGTATTTTTCAATGTATTTTGTTAGTGTTTGTGCATATGACAATTCGTCTTCAACAATAGCAATTTTATACATATCGGCCACCTCAGGAAAAATTATAAAATCTCATTTTAGAGGTGTCAAGAAAGGGAGATTGCGAAAGCATAACTTAAAAATAAACGACGTAAACTAAAGAATTTAAATAGGGTATGACGAATTATTTTAGTTTAAGCTGCGGACCGTTGAAGTTGCTTTTGGAGGCGGGTATGCTCCTTTTGAAAATCGTCTTGTTTCGTAAAGAAATATAAAAACAGACGGAGGATAAAAGGAGGATAACATGAAAACAAAAAAAGATAAGAAAAGAACAAAGGCTATGGTCCTGGCAACAGCCATTCTGACTACGGGATTACTGGTAACCGGTTGCGGTAGTGCCACAAGTGGTGGAGCCGAATCTTTGGAAGGGTATTATCAGTCAACACAAAATGTGGATTTTTTAAGCGCATATCCAGAGTACACATTTAAACAGGCTACTTTTGGAACGGAGTCCATTGAGGTGTATTCAGACGGAACCTATTGTTTGACAAATACCACAAGTTCTTTCTCTGGTGATTTGCTTTTTAATGATGATGGAACACATTCTGAGGTTCCTCGTGGGGATGAAAGTATGCGGTTTTACGGCACATATGAAAAAACGGAAGATTCAGGACTTCTTACCTTAAAGCTTTCTGCACCAACATCTGTTGTTGTAGGCAGTATTTATTCTGTAGGAGATATGGAAGCGCTGGGCTATTTAAATACCCAGGCATGGACAGATGAAATGGGAAGCCGCGTTGGCGGAGAGTCCGGAAGTATGACTGCTGAGGAATACTTGGAATCAGTTTCCTATCCGGAGATGGATGTGATTATTGATACATCCACCGGAAGCTTCGATTATGTAAACTTAAGTCAAGGAGAGTGAGGTCTTTGATATGAACAAAAAAATGACATTTTGGAGAGGCATTACTTCGGTTTTTGCAATACTCACAGTTTTTTGTATGTTAATGACTTCATTACTTGTAATGTGGAAGGGGCAGGTAAATGTTGCGCTAAATGTTTCCGCACCTATTGTAGAAGTAGATGAGGACAACGCAGTTTTTGGCTCTGCATATGGTCTTTCTGATGAGGGGTTAGAAGCCATGCTTTTGGATTCCGATGCTCATGATATTCAAACGATGGCGGAAGGGGCTGTATTGTTAAAAAACAATGATGGAACCCTCCCTTTGGAAGAAAATGAAAAACATATCACACTTTTTGGAAGAGCAGCTGCAGATCCGGTATATCGTGGAAACTCAGGAGGTCCATCCTATGATGAAAATCGTAAGGTGAGCTTGCATGATGCTTTGACTCAGGAAGGATTTGAAATCAATGAAACCCTCTATAATGCTTATTTGAAAAGTGATGTTACCAGAGTGAAGGGAGATCCTAACTGGTCAATCGGCGAAGTGAATGCATCTTTTTATACAGATGAAATAAAGCAAAGCTGGCAGCAGGATTATAACGATGCGGCAATCATTGTTTTGTCCCGTGACGGAGGTGAAGGAAAGGATCTTGTAACGGAAGATGTAGATGGTATTTCTTATCTTGCATTGCACGATACCGAAAAAGACCTTTTGAGTATGGTGAGAGATAGTGGTTTTTTTGAAAAAACCATTGTTTTGATTAACAGCGCTTATCCTATGGAATTGGATTGGGCAGTAGGTGATGAATACGGAATAGATGCCATGCTTTGGATAGGTACACCTGGGCTTAAGGGCTTTTGCGGTGTTGCAGAATTATTATCCGGTAAAGTTGCACCATCCGGAAGATTAGTGGATAGTTATGCGACCAATTCATTGTCTGCTCCGGCAACCCAAAACGCAGGGGATTTTACCTTTTCGAATAATTCCGAACACTATATTGTGGAGGCGGAAGGAATCTATGTGGGATATAAGTATTATGAAAGCCGTTATTATGATCAGATTTTGGGAATCCATAATGCAACTTCCCAGGCAGGAACTTTTGCCAGCAGTGGAAACTGGGATTATGACAGTGAAGTGACCTATCCCTTTGGCTATGGAATGACTTATGGGGACTTTAGTGAAGAACTTCTATCCCTGGAATGGGATCAAACCGCACATACAGTTACCGCAGAAGTAAATGTTACCAATCAAGGTTATCCGGAAGCATCCGCTTATGGTGGAAAAGAAAAAGATGTAGTGGAATTATATGTTTCTCTACCCTATGTGGAAGGAGGAGCAGAAAAATCTGCCATTACATTGATTGGTTTTGCAAAAACAGATGATTTGGCGGCAGGAGAGTCTCAAAAAGTAGAAATCGTGGCAGATGATTATCTATTTGCCACTTATGACAGTAATGCAGTAAATGGTGCAGATTCATCTAAACAGGGATGTTATGTATTTGATCCGGGAGACTACGTTTTTGCAATCGGAAAGGATTGCCATGATGCAACGAACAACGTTTTGGCTTCTTTGGGAAGTACGGGTATGGTTTCTAGCAATGGGGAAGCAGTGGAAGGAAATCCTTTACAGACAACAACGGTTACCTTGGATGCATTGGATAATATGTCGTATGCCACATCCAGAGAGACCGGGGAAGTTGTTTCCAATCGCTTTGAAGATATTGATTATAACTACTTTAAATCGGACAGTGTTGGTTACTTAACCAGGTCTGATTGGACAACCTTCCCTATGTCATATACAGACATGGAAGTAACGGAAGAAATGGTTGCACAAATGACGGATACTACTTGGGAAACTCCCAAAAATTCGCCAAAGTATGACTCTTTCCAGATGGAAAAGGATTCTGGATTAACGTTGGCGGATATGAAGGACGCGGAGTATACCGACGAAAAGTGGTATCAGTTTATTGATCAGTTGAGTCTGAAAGATTTAACATCCATTTTAGGTGAAAACTTTGGACAGTCAGCTGTGCAAAGTGTGGGAAAACCGGAAAATCATAATAGTGACGGACCTGCTGGCCCACAGGGAAACTACCAGTATGGAGAGAAAGGTGCCTCTACGGTTCATGTAGGAGAATGTGTTGCAGCTTCTAGCTGGGATATTGATTTATTAAACGCCAGAGGTCAGTTCATTGGAGAAGATTGCTTATTTGTTGGAACAACCCAGCTTTGGTCCCCGGGAGCAGATTTACATAGAACACCTTTTTCAGGAAGAAACTTTGAGTATTATTCCGAGGATTCTAATTTAAGTTATTTATTGGCAGCAGCACAATGTGCGGGAATGCAGCAAAAAGGTGTAAATACAGCAATTAAGCATTTCTGTGGGAATGATCAGGAAACAAACCGAATGGGTCTATGCATTTTCATGACAGAACAGGCATACAGACAGGGACCTTTGCGAGGTTTTGAAGGAGCATTTACAAAAGGTGGAGCATTGGCCACAATGTTGTCCTGCAGTAGAATTGGATGTCGTTATATGTATCAAAGCCAGGCAACGCTAACCGGTGTGTTAAGGGATGAGTGGGGATTTTGTGGAGTTACTATCACCGATTCCGTAAAGGGTATTGATATCCCTACTTTGGCATGTTTTATAGCAGGAAGTGATACCTTTAATGCAGATACCAACAGAACCACAGAAGTCTTGAAATATATGGTAAGTAACCAGGATGGTTATGTACTTAGTAGGTTACGAGAAACAAATAAACGCTTCTATTATGCAATGGCACATTCCAATATAATGAACAGTGCATCTGCAGATAGTGGCGTTAATGATTTTGTCCCTTGGTGGCAGTGGGCACTTCGGATTCTTGCCGTAGCGTTAGCTTTGTTTACGTTGGCTTCGCTCTATATGTTTTTAAAGAATGTGATGTGGAAAAAGAAACTTATTATAACAACTCCTATGTATTTTGGGGAGGCTGTGGCAGTGATTTCTGCAGTTTCTGCAGTGATATTTATTGTGATGAATCGTTCAGACAGAACATTTTCACCTTTGACAGTTCTACTCTTATTATTGGGAGCCGTTAGCTGGCTTTTGGCATTGGTGGTAAAAAAAGATTTTGTGCCCCTTGTTGCGACAATATTTTTGGGCGCCGGTTTATCCGTCCACTTGTATCAGGGATTACCTACCCTTTCTGATATTTGGAATGGGGTAAACTTTATTGGTGGAAATCCAATTATGGTGGTAGTGTTTGGTGTAGTATTTGGTATTGTTACCGTACTTTCTGTGATTTCCCTTTTCCTTAATCTTTACGAGGAAAGTGCACAATTGGAAGTTCAAAAGTCAATGAAATAGCAGGAAGAAAACGTGGAAAATGACGTAATAATTTTGGAGAAGGTAATTACCTTCTCCATTTTTTTTATAAAATACTTTTCATACAAAAAATAGAAGATCGAAGATATTGATATAAATATTGAAAACAAAACATCATGGAGGATGAAGAATCACCGTTTCATCCACCTGCTTGTATGCTGGATCGACCTCATATAATA
>JAILMB010000209.1 GCA_024692825.1 Lachnospiraceae bacterium
ACTACAAAGGGATAGGAAAAATATAACTGTAATGTTTCTAGCATTTTACTTTTCCTCCTTTAAGGTAATTTTTTGAACACTGTCCAAATCACAAATATGTCCGTTTCCACCGAGGGTCTTCTTTTCCTTTAAGAGGTAATGTGCTCCCAGAGGAGAATCTTTAAACTCTTCTGTTGTTCCAAAAAAGACCTGTGTTCCCATGTGAAGGATGTGACTGGCGAAATGCAAAGAAGCATGAATATCATGAGAAATCATAATAATGGTTACCCCTTCTTTGTTTAGCTTTCGAATTATTTTATACATCTCTGTCTGAGCAGATGGATCTAAGCCGCTCACAGGCTCATCTAAAAGAAGGATTCGCTCTGTTGCACATAAAGCTCTTGCTAAAAGGACTCTTTGCTGCTGACCACCGGAAAGTTCACGGTAACAGCGATGTTTCAAATGTGTAATTCCAAGTCTTTCGATATTATCAGCTGCTTCTTTTTTCTCCTTAGGAGAATAAAAAGGACGAATTCCCATACTTCCCTGGAAACCGGACAACACGATTTCAGATACGGATGCCGGAAAATCCTTTTGCACCTGTGTCTGCTGTGGCAAATAACCGATTTGCTTTGAGGTAAGTCCATCCCCAAAAAGGATTTCCCCAGACATAGGCTTTTGCAGCCCCAAAAGAGTTCGCATAAGTGTGGACTTACCAGAACCGTTTTCCCCTACGATGCATAGATACTCCCCGCTGTTTACTTCAAAATTTAAATTCTCAACAAGTGCGTCACCTTCGTAACCCAAGGCGAGATTATTTACTTGAATTTCAGCCATGATGTTTCCTTTCTACTATTTTCGCAAATTTAACAAATCTTAACACTTTCTATAGAAAAGTCAAATTCAAACATTCGTCTATATGCTTTCTATTATTCCTGCGTAATCTGCTACATTTCCCATATCAGGCTATGCAAACTGGGAATTATAAAGTGCCGCGTATCGTCCCTGTTTTTTCAATAGCTCTTTATGAGATCCCTGCTCTAGGACCTTTCCGTTTTCCATATAAAGAATGATATCTGCATCTAATATGGTAGAAAGTCGATGAGCCACAATAAAGGTGGTACGACCCTCCATGATTTTTCCAAAGGCGGACTGAATCTTCATCTCTGTTCGGGTATCAATGGAAGATGTGGCCTCATCCAAAATCAACATTGGAGGATGGGCAAGCATTAAGCGGGCAATACATAAAAGCTGCTTTTGCCCCTGGGAAAGGTTATCCCCTTCTCCCTGTAACAAGGTGTCATATCCCTTTGGCATCTTTTTAATAAAGCTATGGGCATGAGCCGCCTTTGTCGCCTCTATGATTTCGTCCATGGTGGCATTTGGGTTTGCCATCTTTAAGTTATTTAAAATGGTGTCTTCCTTTAACCAGGTTTCCTGAAGTACCATTCCAAAGTTGGAACGAAGGTGTCCACGAGACACATCTTTAATGTTGACGCCATCTACAAAGATTCCACCCTGATCCGTTTCATAGAATCTCATTAAAAGATTAATAAAGGTAGTCTTTCCTGCTCCTGTTGGTCCAACAATAGCCACTCTTTGTCCAGGAAGAACCTCTAAATTCAAATGTTCGATTAACGGATTTTCTTTCGTATAAGAGAAGAATACATCCTTAAATTCAATGTGGCCTGGATTCTTTATTTCACTTGTTCCATCATCTACCACTTCTTCACTATCAATAAGATCAAACAAACGCTTTGCACAAACCACTGCGTTTTGCATTTCTGTTACAACACCCGTTACCTCATTGAATGGTTTTGAGTACTCTCTTGCATATCCTAAAAATGTGGTAAGGGCACCAATGGTAATTCCTCCATTTAATGCAATAAAAGAACCAGCTACAATAACTCCGGCATAGATTAATGAGTTAATAAATCTCGTTCCCGGATTTGTAACGGAAGAATAAAATGTCGCCTTAAAAGCATTATCATTTAAGATGTCATTTTGTCGAATGAACTCTTCTGCGTTTTCATCTACGTAATTAAAGCTCTTTAACAAATCCATCTGGGTAATGCCTTCACGGATATGTTCTGTCAAATCTCCTCGAGAAATAGCCTGGGCTTTGAAATAGGTCTTTGTCTTACTAGCCACAAACTTTGCAAAGAAAAATGACAGCGGCGTAAGAGCCACTACTACAAGAGCAATTCCCACATTGATTCGCATCATAAAAACGATGGTTCCAAGGATGGTTAATATTCCTGTAAAAAACTGATTAAATCCAAGTAGAAGTCCATCGGATAATGCATCTGCATCTGTAATAATTCGGCTTACGTAATCTCCCTGGGATGCTCCATCGATTTTTTTCAAAGGAAGTTTCAGGGTTTTTGCAAAAGCCTGTCGACGAATATCCTTTGTAAATCCATAACAGATAAAGTTGTTGCAACGGCCCATTAAATACTGGCCAATGGCACCAACCACAATCATAAGAGCCATTTTCTTTAAGATAAAATAAAGCTGGTTGAAATCCACCTGATTTTTATCCACGATGCAGTCCACCGCCTCACCAATGTAAATTGGTACAAACAATGTGGCGATTACGGAAAACAACGCAAAAATCAGACTAAGTACAACATATCCCATGTAGGGGCGAAGTTCCTTTAATGCTCGTTTCATGCTTCCACCTCCTTTGGATACTGACAATAGTAAATTTCATCGTAGGTAGGACAGCTTTCAAGCAATTC
>JAILMB010000250.1 GCA_024692825.1 Lachnospiraceae bacterium
TAATTCTTTTTACTTGCGATTTCTTGAAGTTCAAATCTGTACCTTTGCTTTACATCGGGATACTTTTTATGATCGACTTCGGACAAAAACATTTCCTTTGGCCTAACCCAAAGTGATCCATCCTCATATAGTTTACGATAAACAACCAACTCTTCTTGAGTTTCTGAATCTCTCGCAATATCTTCCACCAAATAATAATCGCCTTTAAAGTGCTTATAAACTCGATGTAATAACAATTCCTGCATATTTTCCTCCACAAACTGCAATTTTTATCTATCTGTTCTCCCCATCTTCCTTCACTGCGCGCTCCAAAAGATTGATTACATACTCTGGAGGATTTCTACGTCCTGATTCCCATTGCTGCAATGTACGTACTGGAATTCCATAAGCATTTGAAAACTCTTCCTGAGTCATTTTTAGATATGAACGCATACGCTTAATCGGGTTTTCACCATTACTATGAATCTCAATCTGCATAGAAAAAAGCCTCCTTCATAAGATAAAAAAATCTTACCAAAGGAGGCTTTCTACGTCAATGAGTGTCTTTTGACCAAATTGGTCAAAACTATGCTCTTCGAGTTTTTTTCTTGGAGCTTGCAATCAACCGATTATAAAAATCTAACATCTCTTGTACGGTATACGCTTCTTTCTTTTCGCGCTCAAAGTTTGCCCGTAGGAATTCATCTTCACTGCTGTAAGTAATCACTTTGGCATCTTCCGGCACCTTTGACGGATCCACTTCTTTGATTACGGCACGTCCTTCATTAGCTTTTAATGTATGATGTTCTCCATCTGCCTCATCCACATAGACTTCTACATCATGAATATAGCCACTTTCATCAGATGCCTTGTTAAGTCGCATAGCCTGTTTATACGAATTATCCTTTCCTGGCATTTCCCACGGAAGCGCTTTTCTATCATAAATCGGGCGCTCTTCCTCAGTAAAAACAATGGCATATTTTCGATTCATACGCTTTACTTCTGCAGGAGTCATCAGCTCTCTACCAGAGCGATTATAATTGGCATTCATTTGTTTTCCATGTTTACCATCAGACATAGTATCAATTGTCATTTTTCCAAGAAGCTCCGAAATAAACTTATGCGTTTCCAATGCACCTGCTCCGGAACCAAGAAAAAGCATGGTAGGACAGTTATCCATGATTACTTCCCATTTATCTGTATTAAAGCAAACCTTTATCTGAGCTACTGACTGCAAAATAGGAATCATAGAAATATTTCTTGAGCGAATCGTTCCCATAAGCTTTTCAGTATCATGAGGTCTGGCTCCGGCATAAAACTCATCCATCCACATCTCAAGGGCAATTGGCAGAGAGCCACCTCTGTCCTTAAAATCTACATCTGCCATGCGACATAGGATTTCCAGCGTTTGAGAATACAGCATAGAGCAAATGAAATTAAAAGAATCATCATTGTCATCTACACATAAAAACAGCGCCAACTTATTGTTCGTCGGTTCCTCAACTGTTCCGCCAACACCGGTTGCAAACTCTCGTAAATGTATGTCATCATCTGAAAAAATACGCTTTAGTCCTCCTGTCTCACAAAGTTTTAGCTTAGCATTTATAATAATAACGATAGACTTCACCGTTTCTGCGGCACCGGATTTAAACTTACGATAATCCCTTACAGCAGGGTTCATAGGGCTATCCATTTCTGCTAATCGATTCATCCTAGTCTGTAGCAACGAAGGTGGTTCTTCGCCTTTCTTCACTTTTACAGATGTATCCGGAAGCATTTCCTCGTTCACATACTTTAGGACATTATTAAAAGTTCCTTTACGCCCTTCCAATCGCGCGATAAACCATTCGTAATAGAAGACAGACTGTAAGTACATCATAGGCCCATCCGTCCAAAATGGATCATTAATCGCAGAATCCGGTGGCGTTAGCGCATCATAAATATTTGTAATCAATTTAATCAAATCATTTTCATTCTCTATGTATTCGAATGGATTATATCGATCTGACTTATTTTGATTTTTCAAATCTAAACAACGAACCGTATATCCCTTAGATTCTAGATATAATCCATACTTATACATAAGCTCGCCTTTTACGTCCAAGACAATGAAATTATCCTGAGCCTGTAGTAAATTCGGGGTCACAATGGATGTAGTCTTATAGGTACCGGAAGAACCAATCACAAGCATATTGTTATTAGAAGGCGCCTTGTCCCCCTGCTTTGCAATACGAAGATTTCTGGTAAGTACACGATTCTTCTCATATACCGGATCTGCTCTACGCTTCGAGACATCAAACGGATTTCCCCAATCTTCATCTCCATATTCCTTTCCAGTTTGAAAATTTCGAAAATGAAAAGATATGTAATAACACAGAAAAATCCACGCTACCAATCCTATACCGATACAAGCGGGAGTTTTATCATTAAACCAAATCCACGGCTTATAAAACTGTAATAGTACCTGTTCTAAATAAACACTGTAGTTATAAATCGATACATCCGGAAACGAGAAGATTCCTGAAACGTAATAGCTGATGACTACGATTGGTATCAGTATCACTCCATAAACACTCATAGGAAGTCCTTTTCTCTGTATCATCAGACACCTCCTACTTAATCTTTGGCGGCACCGGCACTTCTTTATTTGCAAGTCCGGATGCACCTATATTGTTATGACTCTTCTGCAACAATGCGCTTTCCAAGGCATCCCAATCATATTCTCTTTCTTCAAAGTCATGAATCTTATGCCATGCATCATTCTTTTTCACACCAACCATTACAGATTTTTCGCGTTCACTTGCCAGTTTTCCAAAACGGTCAAAGTAACGATAGAGATCATCTCCTGATTTGTATAAATCCCTCGTTCCATTCTTTCCCTTACCAACCATAACAAGGGGCGCTTCATCCTTCTGAACAAATACCAGATATCTCGGTCTATCCGCATCTTCAATAGCAAATACATGAGACTTCTCAACAGATAAAATCTGTTCTGAATCACCATAAGTTCCGGGAATTCTACAAAAAAATCGCTCCGGGAATTTCTCTTCCATCTGTTTTGGAAGTGGATCCACAGGATTATCAACAAGCGTCATCTCATCAATAGATAATTTACAAAAGTCATCACTTCGAAGAAACAGAGCACATTCTGCACTATCCGCCGGTTTGATGGTATTCTCTAACTTATCTATAGATAGTTCTTTTTCAGTAACCTCAGTATCCTTATACTTTGAAACAGCAGCTTTTTCTTTTTCTCCTGCCTGTTCCATATAATCATCTGCAGTAATTTTTGCAGTATCCGTATAATCCTTTGGGGATTTCATCACGTGCATTTCAGAAACTTCCCGTCCTTGTTTCAATAATCCCTCGCGATATAGCTGATATGCCTGTTTCATAGATTGTACGGAACTGTTGGAAATTGCAAACTGCTTCTCTCCATCCTTTA
>JAILMB010000274.1 GCA_024692825.1 Lachnospiraceae bacterium
AAATCTGGCAGAGCTGGTAAAGAAAAATGATTACTGTATTGGAACAGGATTCCCTGGAACACCATATATTTTGTTTGCCCTTGCTGATAACGGTTATGTGGATGTTGCCTACAAGATGTTATTGAATCAGAAGTGCCCATCGTGGTTGTATGAAGTGAAAATGGGAGCGACTACAATCTGGGAACGCTGGGATGGCTTAGATGAAAATGGAAACTGTCCAATTGGTGATGATGGAACAGATCTTATGATTTCTTATAATCACTATGCTTCAGGTGCTGTTGGAGATTTCTTCTACAAGAGAATTCTAGGATTAGAACCTATTGAAGCAGGGTATAAGAAATTTCAGGTAAAACCTGTTTTAGGTGGAGATTTACATCAGGCAAATGGCTATGTGGATACACCTTATGGACGTATTCTGGTTTCATGGGAAAACAGGGATGGTTTTTCTATCAGGGTGGTTGTGCCTGAAAAAACTGAGTGTAATTTAGTACTTCCAAATGGGGTTGTGGAAGTGCTGACAGGGGGAGAATACGAGAGAAAGATGAATTAGTAGAGGTGAAACATGGAAAAGAAAAAAACAGATTTTTTTGAAAATCCGATATTCCGAACAAAAATAAAATCAGCGGTGGTAAAGCCAAACGAAATGTTTATTGGCTATTTTGTAGCACCATTTATGGCATTGATTTCAAACGCAATTTTTGCGTCTTATTTGAATCGTTATTATTCTGATGTTATTGGCTGGACAGATAAGACAAAATTTGGAGTTTTTTCGGCACTGCTTCCTATTGTATCTGTTATTTTTGTTGTACTAGGAAACCTGCTTGTAGGAAGAATTATGGATGAGACACGTACGTCTCAGGGTAAGGCAAGACCAATTATGTTATTGTCTGCTCCATTAGTAACTATAGCGGTAGGATTATTATTTTTAACACCTCAAAATGCATCACCGTTGGTACAGATGATTTGGATGGCTTTTTCGTACAATATGTATTATGCCATAGCTTATCCTTTGTACTATACCTCTCATAGTTCAATGGTCAATCTTTCTACGAGAGATCAAAAGAAAAGAGGTCTTCTTGCTACTCTTTCTAATGCGAGTGGTGTAGCTTCTCTTGGAATCGGGTCAAGTATTTTAGTACCAATATTACTTCAGAGTTATTTGTTTGTAGAAACAGATGGTGTCATCGATCAGGAATTAAGTTATCAGCACTGGCGTGTTGTAATGATCGTCCTTTGTGTATTAACCTTCGTAGGCATTATGCTTGAGTACTACAACACAAGAGAGCGTATTACAGAAGAGAATATTCGCCTAGATATTAAAGAAGAAAAACTTCCAATGAAGCAGCAGATTGCTTCTTGTATCAAAGAGAAATATTGGTGGTTGATTATTTTATACTTCCTTCTATTCCAGTTTGGTGGATTGGTGAAAAATGGATCTATGAGTTATTACTGCAGATGGATGTTTGATGGTATTACAACAGAAGCAGCAGCAGGAACTGCCATGGGAACGCTCGGTTTAATCGGTGGAATCCCTACGGCCATTGGTATGGTATTGGCCTGGCCAATTGCTTCAAAATTAGGAAAACAAAGATCCATTGTTCTTGGACTTTTGCTTTCAGTTATAGGTGGTAGTGTCAGCTTTATTGATGTCCATGACTTTGTTACGGTTTGCATCGGAGTTATCTTAAAGGGAATAGGTTCTATTCCTGCCATGTATGTTACCCTTGCGCTTTTATCAGATGTTTTAGATCATCTAGAAGCAAAGAACGGATTTAGAAGTGATGGATTTACCATGTCAGTATACGGAGCCATTATGGTAGGTATGACTGGACTTGGTAATGGAATTATCAATGCACTTTTAACAGCAAGTGGATATGATGCAACGGCAGCAGTACAAAATGAATCTGTTGGTAATATGCTAGTGATTTGCTATTTAGGTGTGGAATTAGTCTGCTATGCAATTCTGGTTGTTTTAATGAGCTTCTTAAAGGTTGAAAAAGAAGTTGAAGAGGATCAAAAAACCATTCGTGCTCGACAAAAGGCACAGGTTCTTGCTGAGGGAAGAGAATGGATTGAACCAGAAGAACAGATGAGAAGAGAGCAGGAAGCTGCAGAAAAGGAAGCTGAGGAAGAGCGTATCAAAGAACTTCATGAGTACTGTGATAAAAAAGGTCTATCCTTTGAAGAAGAAGAGCGAAAATATCAGGAAAAGAAATC
>JAILMB010000282.1 GCA_024692825.1 Lachnospiraceae bacterium
CCAGCGGGATAAATTTTAATATTTTCAAATCCGTGATACTTCAACAATTTATACGCATTATAGGCACGCACACCAATGGCACAGAATATAACATATTGTTTGTTTTTATCCAATTCATCTAAGCGACTTCGCAATACACTCAATGGTATATTTACGGCATTTTGAAATGCAAACATCGTTAATTCCGGTTCCTCACGAACGTCTAGAATAACTGCCTTATCATTTGTGTCACATTCATTCCACTCTGCAAATTCCACAAACCCATTTATCATATTTTCAGCTACATAGCCTGACATATTAATAGGGTCTTTAGCTGATGAAAAAGGTGGTGCATAGGCCAATTCAAGATTTGTTAAATCAAATACACTAGCATGTAATCTAAGGGCAACACCCAGGGTATCAATTCTCTTATCCACTCCATCTTTTCCCACAACTTGACCTCCATAGATTTCATTTCCATCCATAGAAAAGAGAAGTTTAACGTACAAGGGAGTTGCACCAGGATAATATCCTGCATGGGAATTTTGAGTAATAATCAAACTACGATAATCCTTATCTTTGATCCAGCCCTTCTTTTTTAATGTCTTTTCATTTGCACCTGTAGATGCAGCATTTAAATCAAAGACTTTCACTACAGAAGAACCTTGTGTACCCATATATTCGGAAGGGATTCCAGCAATATTATCTGCTACAATTCTGCCTTGTTTGTTGGCCGGACCAGCCAGGGGAACCATTGTTTTTCCACCTAAGACAAAATCTTCCACTTCCACAACATCGCCGGCTGCGTAGATATGCTCGTCTGCAGTACGCATATGAGCATCTACTATTACACCGCCTCTTTCATTCACATCTAAGGAAGCATCCTTTGCTAACTGACTGTTTGGTCGAACACCAATAGCCAAAATCACAAGATCTGCCTCTTCTTTTTTACCATCAGAAAGAACAACCTCTACTTGATTATTTTTTTCTTCAAATTTTTCAACGCCATTATTTAAAATCAGCTTCACACCTTTGCTGCGAATATTCTCGTTCAACAAAAGTGCCATTTCATAATCAAGGGGTGTCATTACCTGGTTAGCAGCTTCCACGACGGTCACCTTTAATCCACGTTCATAAAGATTTTCAGCCATCTCAAGGCCGATGAATCCACCACCAACAACGACTGCTTTCTTTACCTTTTTTTCTTCAATAAATGATTTAATCTCGTCCGTATCAGGCACAGTCCAAAGTGTCTTTACTCTCTCTGAATCAATCCCTTCTATTCTTGGTTTTATCGGAGATGATCCAGTTGCAATTACTAGATTGTCGTACCCTTCTTTATATTCTTTTCCATCTTTTTCACGAATAAAAACCTCTTTGTTTTCACGATCAATGGAAACTACTTCACTGTTATTCCTAACATCAATACGGAATCTTTTTTCCATCATTGGTTTTTTCATAACCAGCAAATCTTCTCGATTGCCAATGCTTTTTCCAACATGATATGGCAATCCACAGTTTGCATAAGAGATATATTCTCCTCTTTCTAGTAAGATAATCTCCTCATCTTCTTTTAATCTACGCAAACGTGCTGCGCAGCTTGCTCCAGCTGCAACACCACCAATAATTACTGTTTTTCCCATCTTATTCGTCTCCTTATTTAAGCCTCTTTATTTTTTAATTTACATATTCCCTGAGTCATAGTTCCCATAGGGCAAAAACTACACCAGGTACGTTCCCTATATAGGACCATTACGATTAAACCTATCAATGTGGAAGTTAACATCAAACTATAAAAGCCATATCCAAACTGTGCTACCCAATCAGGGAAAATACTTCCACTATAAGTCCACTTCCAGGGTACCCGAAATGTCCAAAATAGCTTAATTGCTTTTCGCAAAGTGTCGGCTCCTGCAAATACCTGATAAGTTTGGAATACCATAGTTCCAAACATGGTCAAAAAGAATGCTAAAAATCCATAGCGGAACCATTTAGAAGACAACCACTTTGGTGCGGCTTTTTGTCTGGAGCATTTCAGGTTTCTACCAAGTACCCAAAAGAGTTGCCCTCTTCCGCACATGTTATTGCAAAACCACTTATTCCCACCAAAAATAGCGAAAATCAAGGGCAGTATAAAATCAAGCATTCCTAACCAGGCAAATAGGATATTAAAGAATCCCAGAGAAAAATAAATTATCGACCAGATCCATAAATACTGATACCAGTGTTTTTGTTTCTTATTTGTCGCCATGATAAACCTCCGCTTCCTCTACTAACGTAATCACATCTGCAGGACAGGCCTTTTGACATAATCCACATCCTATACACTTCAATGAATCCACAACGGCATAACAGCCTTTATAGATTGCTATTGCTTCTCTAGGACATTGATGAACACATACGCCACAAGCTACGCAAAGATTCTGATTCGGCTGTGCTTTTCTTCTTCCCATTACGCAAGCACCTTATTTAATTTTTCTTCCAAAATCTCCTTTGGTGCTGCTCCTACAACACTTTCTACAATCTGACCATTCTGAAATACTGCAAAATAAGGAATACTCATTACGTGATATTTCGCTGCAATTTCTTCCTGCTCATTAATATTGATTTTTCCAACTTTTACACTTCCTTCATATTGATCAGCCAATTTTTCCACAACTGGTCCCATCATTTGACAAGGCATGCACCAGTCTGCATAAAAGTCTACAAGTACAGGTTCCTTACTATTCAATACTTCTTCTTGAAAATTTTCTTTTGTAAATTTATATTCCATAATTCTTACCTTCCTTTTCATACAAATTATTCTTTTTTCATTGATTTCCTCAATTGATACGTTTATTATATGTGGTAAGAAAAATATATCAAGTACGCAAAAATAATTAACCTGGTAAGAAAAAACT
>JAILMB010000311.1 GCA_024692825.1 Lachnospiraceae bacterium
ACGCATCACATCGGTACTATTGATAATACTATTTAACGCCACACTTTCCGTCAGTTCCAAATCAATCCAATCCACTGGAATATCCATGGCATCCATAATTCCAAGCATAGTATCCATAAAGTATTCATCCTGTAACTGAAAAGCAGAAATATTAATTCCCATTACAAGCTTTTTATGGTAGGTGGTATTCCACTCCTGAATCTGGATAAAGGCCTGTCTGATAATCCACTCTCCTAAGGAAGGCATAACTCCCATCTTTTCTGCAATTGGAATAAACTCATTTGGAGAAATATACCCTAGTTCTTCATCCTTCCATCGAAGGAGGGCTTCTACTGCAAAAACTTCTCCACTAGCTACATTCATCTGTGGCTGATAGTGAAGTTCCAGTGTTCCATCATAATCTAAATCCTGTAGCTTTCCACGAATTACTTGTTCTCTTTGAATCCTTGGCATAATCTTTGCATCAAAGAAGGCACATGTAGAAGTACTTGCATTTGGACTACTG
Source organism: Lachnospiraceae bacterium (assembly GCA_024692825.1). Classification (GTDB taxonomy): domain Bacteria; phylum Bacillota; class Clostridia; order Lachnospirales; family Lachnospiraceae; genus JAILEN01. Next base: position 506 of record JAILMB010000311.1, read on the forward strand.
GTGCTTCGTACACTCTCTACACAGTTCATTAAGTTTTCAAACTCATTTGTATCATCTGGATAAATGGCAGCTCCAATTCGAAAAGTGATACGAACAATCTTTCCATTGACATCAAACGAGCGATCTAACATATCCAGTAGATAGTCTGCAAATCTTGCTGCGTCCACATCATGGCTTTCATCCTCGCAAGCCACCAAAAACTGATCCCCATCCATGCGATAGGCACTGATACCAGCGTCCTCGATGCCACGAAGTCTTCGGCCAATCTCCTCTAATACCAAATCTCCACCCTTTGTTCCATAGGTGTTATTTAAAAGTTTAAAGAAGTTTACATCGATAGAATACAAAATAAGACGGCGATTCTGTCCCTGGGCCAAAAAATCCTCCATATAACGATTCCAGGCTCTACGATTCTTTAATCCCGTTTGAATATCTAAAACAGAAACATTTGCCAGTTTCTCATTTGCCTCTGTCAATTCAATTTCCTGTCGTTCAATTAACTTTTCATTTAACTCATTTACCTCAATGGTTTTACTTAAAAGGAAATATGAAAGGGCTGAAATCATCAGTATGAAAAATCTAGAAAGGGACAAATATCCAATAGCCGCAATCAAAAGTCCTACAAGTACAATGACAAAGGCCATAATCATTCCCGGCTTGGTACTGCGTTTTGTCTCTTCTTTTTCTGTCTTTTCTATCAAACGATAAATGGAGGACGCAGAATAGGCCAGCCCAAGAAACACAATGCTAAGGGAAAACAAAACGTCTACTACTAAGCTTTGCGCATTTCCTCCTATAGCTTCAATCATCATATATCGAATATCTAAAAAACCATATAAGAAGAAACTAAGCATGACCATAAGTCCGTAAAAGGAAAGCTTTCTTGAGGAACGGTTTGCAATGATTACCATAAAGAAAACGATGATAAACATAGCAAGTAAGATTCCAACAAAATAAGCTGGTCGTAATGTTAAAAAGGAAATCTTTGCGTGAGAAAACATTTCAAAAAATGCCACACTAATAATAAATGTAGATACTGAAAACAGCAGTGTATTTGCAACTAACCGAAGGATATCTTTTCTTGTGAATTGTACATAAGAAAAAATCATCAATCCAATTACATACACATACGTTACAATGCGATACACAGGATCTGAATAGGCCACCACCTGATCATCTGCCACAATGCCAAAATCATTGAATAAATAAATCAAATCTCCCAGTGCCCAAATCAGTGGTCCTAAAGAAATAAACACAATTGCCAATCGATACTTTGTCTTTGGTACTGCTGCAAGAGCAATACAAATAGATGCTAGTATAGCTGTAAGCATTGAAAAAACATCTGCTCCCAACATGTGATTTGTCAGAATACAAATACAGTAAGCCACCCAGCATACAATAGACCCACCAATTGTAACCATTCGAGATTTTTCGTACATATTAAGTCCTCCCCCAGAAACATACCAAGTACTATACTAATATCTATTTTACCATAAAAAAACCCCCGAAGGAACAAAAGTCCTCCGAGGGTAAAATAGAATATGGGTTCTATTTTTTGCATTTCTAATAAGCTCTTAAATTAAGCTTCTGCTTTCTGAGCTTTAATAGCATCTGTTAATGCTGGAACGATCTTGTTCAAATCACCAACAATACCGTAATCAGCTACTTCAAAAATAGGAGCTGATTCATCTTTGTTAATTGCGATGATGATATCAGATTCTTCCATACCAGCTACGTGCTGAATTGCTCCGGAAATACCGATTGCAAAGTAAACGTTAGGACGTACGGTCTTACCAGTCTGTCCAACCTGTAAGTCCTTAGGTAACCATCCGTTATCTACTACTGCACGAGAGCAAGAAACAGTTCCGCCGATTGCATCAGCAAGATCCTGTAATAACTTAAAGTTTTCTTCAGAACCAACACCACGTCCACCAGATACTAAGATCTTAGCTTCCATGATATCAACCTTCTTACCAACTTCCTTAACGATATCAAGGATTTCAACATACTTGTTGTTTTCTGTTAAATCAGCCTTGTATTCGATAATGTCAGCCTTTGTACCCTTTACAGGATCACATTTCACCATAACACCTGGACGAACGGTAGCCATCTGAGGACGGTTATCAGGACAAGCGATGGTAGCAATTGTGTTTCCACCGAAAGCAGGACGAGTCATAAGTAACTGATTCTTTTTCTGCTTATCTTCTGGTGCATTCAAAGGGAAGTTACCGATTTCAAGTGAAGTACAGTCTGCTGTAAGACCTGTCTTAACTCTTGCAGAAACAGTAGGACCAAGGTCACGACCGATTGCGGTAGCACCAACCAATACGATTTCTGGCTTGAACTCATTGATAACTCCAGCCAAAGCCTGAGCGTAAGGCTCAGTACGATAATCCTTTAACTTAGGATCATCTACAACGATAACATGATCTGCGCCGTATTCAGCTAATGTATCAGCTAAATCCTTTACATCAGAACCGATAAGTACTGCTGTAACTTCAGTTCCTAAATCATTTGCTAATTCTTTACCTTTACCAATTAACTCTAAAGCAACGCCTTCTAATTTGTGGTCAACCTGCTGAGCAAAGGTAAATACTCCCTTATATTCTTCTAAAGACATATTCTTACCACCTTTCTTAGATTACGTGCTTCTCGTTTAATTTTTCCATAATGTACTTAACAGACTCAGTAGGATCTAAGTTAACAGTTTCTCCTGCTCCCTTACGAACCTTGTCAGATGCCTTAGCGATCTTTGTAGGAGAACCTGCAAGACCGATATCACCATCATCCAAATCCTTTAAGTCATTTCTTCCCCATACGGTAACTTCCTTATCGAATGCTTCGAAAATTCCGCCTGGAGTCATGTAACGAGGTGTAATCTCCTCAGCTAAGCATGTAACAAGTGCTGGCATCTTAGCTTTTAATTTATGTGTACGATCATCATACTGACGCTGTACAATAACGCTGTCGCCATCAACTTCTACTTCAGAAGCATATGAGATAACTGGGATTCCCAAGTGCTCACCAATCTGAGGTCCTACCTGAGCGGTATCACCGTCGATAGCCTGACGACCTGTAATAATCAAATCGTAATCTAAGTTACGGATTCCAGCTGCGATAGTTGAAGATGTAGCCCAAGTATCAGCACCACCTAAACATCTATCTGTAATAAGTACTCCCTTGTCTGCTCCCATAGCGAAAGCTTCACGAAGTACTGCATCAGCATCAGGGATACCCATTGTTACAACAGTAATCTCTGCGCCTGTTTTTTCTTTAATCTGAAGTGCTACCTCTAAACCTGCTTTATCATCAGGGTTCATAACCTTATCCATAGCACCTCTGTTCAAGGTTCCATCGGCGTTAAATACAACACCGTTTTTTGTATCCGGAACCTGTTTTACACATACAACGATTTTCATTTAAACGTCCTCCTATTTCAACAAACTTCCGGAAATAACCATTCTCTGTACTTCAGATGTACCTTCATAAATCTCGGTAATCTTAGCATCACGCATCATACGCTCAACATCGTACTCTCTGGTATAACCATATCCACCATGTAACTGAACAGCCTTAGTAGTAACTGCCATTGCTGCTTCTGCGGCAAAAAGTTTTGCCTGAGCTGCTTCTACAGAATAAACTTTCTGTGTCTGCTTAGCCATTGCAGCCTTGTATACTAAATACTTAGCAGCTTCCATACGTGTTGCCATATCAGCTAACTGGAACTGTGTATTCTGGAAAGCTCCGATAGGACGACCAAACTGTTTTCTTTCCTTAACGAAATCGATAGTGCACTGAAGAGCGCCCTCACCAATTCCAAGTGCCTGAGTAGCGATACCGATACGACCACCATCAAGTGTATGCATAGCCATACCAAATCCCTTACCTCTAACACCAAGTAAGTTCTCCTTAGGAATTCTGCAGTCTTCGAAAATTAATTCGTAAGTTGCTGAACCACGGATACCCATCTTCTTTTCCTTTGTACCAAATGAGAATCCAGGAGTTCCTTTTTCTACGATAAATGCTGAGAAACGTTTATTCTTACGTCCTCTTGCATCTTCAATTACATCTGTTACAGCAAAGATAATGTAGATATCTGCGTACTTACCATTTGTGATAAAGCACTTAGATCCGTTCAATACCCACTCATCTCCGTCTTCTACAGCCTTTGTCTGAGCACCCTGTGCATCAGTACCAGCACCTGGCTCTGTTAAAGCGAAAGCACCAAGCTTTTCACCCTTTGCCAAAGGTACTAAGAATTTCTGCTTCTGCTCTTCTGTACCATAGGTAAGAATAGGATCACAGCAAAGTGATGTATGTGCAGAAACGATAACGCCTGTAGTTCCGCAAACCTTTGAAAGTTCTTCTACAGCTAATACGTAAGTCAAAGTATCACAACCCTGTCCGCCGTACTCCTTTGGAATAGGGATTCCCATGAATCCAAGCTTCTGCATTTTTTTAACGGTTTCTTCAGGGAACTGCTCATTTTCATCAGTTTCCTGAGCCAATGGCTTAACTTCTTTTTCAGCAAACTCAGCAAAAAGAGCTCTAGCCATCTCATGTTTTTTATCTAAAGTAAAATCCATGTTATTTCTCCTTTATGTTTATATTTAATTGCACAAAATATTACTGAGCATCTACAGGGGTCTTAGTACGATCTGCGTTGTAAACGTAGAATCCTTTACCACTCTTAACACCTAAGTTACCGCCACGTACCATCTTACGAAGTAATGGGCATGCACGATACTTAGAATCACCTGTTTCGTTGTAAAGAACATCCATAATAGCAAGGCAGATATCCAAACCAATGAAATCACCTAATTCCAAAGGTCCCATTGGATGGTTAGCACCAAGCTTCATAGCTGTATCAATTCCTTCGATATCAGAAACACCTTCCATCTTGATGAAAGCAGCTTCGTTAACCTGTACTGGAGTCTTTCCGATTTCTTCAGAAATCTTCTTAATGCACTCAACAGTCTCAGCAGGAGTATTTACACCGGCAATAACTTCAATTAATTTCATTCTGTCAGCAGGATTGAAGAAATGCATTCCTACCATAGGACGATTTAATCCGTTTCCGATTTCTGTAATAGA
>JAILMB010000049.1 GCA_024692825.1 Lachnospiraceae bacterium
TTCCAAATTGTTTTAAGTACTTCATAATTTATTCAATCATTCCCATCTAAATAGTTTTATATTTTTTCAACCCAACCATTATAGCAAGGATTTTTATCTAAATATTCACAAAAATATATCTCTTTTCATCCAATTCTTAATCAGTGTTTTCACCTTCGTACAAAACAAGCAAAAAAAGAACGCCTCCTATGGAGACGTTCCAATAATTTCTTTAGGCTATTCCAAGGGCTTCACCACAAATTAAAACTGCGTTTTTCACACATTCTTCGCAAGGGCAAAGAGGCTTTCCATTTGTCATGGCTTTTAAATCTTTACATTTAATTGCGCCACATTTTTCGTTAAAGGATTCCTGAATCTGACGGGTGAGACGAAGGGTTCCTTTGCCTTCTGTCACAAGACCTGCTACCATTCCAGCACCAATTAATGCGCCACAGGTTGCTTCCATGTTTCCCATTCCTGCACAAAATCCTGCAGAAATCTGCTTTAACTGCTCTTCTGAAAGATTTGTTACATCAGCAAAAGCTGCTGTTACCGCCTGGGAACAATTATATCCACCAGTAGTTTTCAGTGTTACTGCCTTCTCGGCTCTTTCATTTAAATTCATCTTTATCTCCTATTCGTGATGGCATCCACCGTGTCCATGTCCACAAACATGTCCTTCGCCATGTTCATGATCGTGATGGTCACAGTTTGCTTCGCCACTTGCATCTAAAGTTCCTGCAATAAATGATGCAATGACATCATCTGTATTTCCACTTGCACCAGCGTAAAGCTTAATTCCGGCTGCATTAATAGCGTTCTGGGCACCGCCACCGATACCACCGCAAATTAAAGCATCTACATTTGCTACATTTAAAATGCCAGCTAAAGCACCACATCCTTCACCGTTAGTTCCAAGGATTTCTGCATTCTTTACAACACCATCTTCAATGTCATAAACCTTAAACTGTTCTGTTCTTCCAAAATGTCCAAATACGTTTCCATTGTCATAAGTAACTGCTACTCTCATTTCATTTTCTCCTTTTTCTCTTATATGAATATCAAAAAGTTCATGGTTTGGATCCATTTCTACATAGCCACCAGAAATTTTTATGCGCTTCCCGTTTACTAAAGCATCTGCTATTTTTTTACGAGCGCTATCATACATGGCAGTAACTGTTGTTCTGGCCACTCCCATGCTCTTTGCACAAGCTTCCTGATTCATTCCCTTTGCATCTAATAGTCTAACCGTTTCGTATTCGTCTAATGACAACACCACTGTTTCAAACTGTTCTTTATCTGCATTTTCAGGAATAAAGCTGTAATAATCAGGGAACCCACAAATTTTTCTGCATTTCGGTACTCTAGGCAATTTGAATCCTCCATTCTTTTCGACATATGTCAAGAAATAATATAGCACCGTAAATGACATATGTCAAAAATATTCATGTATAAAAATAGAGACACTGTATAAAACAGTGTCCCTATCATAAGTATAATTTACTCTAAATTTGATTTATATTAAGCGTTTTTTCTCTTTCTTAAGATTAAAACTATACCTAATACTACAATTGCTGCTGCAACACAATCTCCTAAGATAAGAAGCTTCTGCCATGTAGCAAGAGCGTAACTTACGGTAGTTCCAGGAACAATACCCTGCATTGCATTTGAGTTTACTACTGTGTACAACACATTATGAGCTGCTTTTCTCATAGCATTTACGCCAGTTGCTGAAGTAGTATCTGAAAGAGTACCATCAGCAAATGTATTTAACATCATATCGTTTCCTGCACGAATACCTGAATCAGAATCCATATAAGCGCTTCCACCGAAGTAGTCTGTAAGTACGGAACCGTTGAATCCCCATTCATCACGAAGAATGGTTGTCATAAGTCCATATCTTGCACCAGACCAAGTACATCCGATTCTATTATAGGCACTCATAATTGCAGTTACTGCATTGATTTCAGATGACTGAAGCTGACCTTCTGTATCATAGTAGTTTACAGTTGCCTTAGCTTCTTTTACAGCAATTTCAAAAGGTCTTAAATATACTTCACGAATTGCCTGTTCATTTGCCCATGTCGCAATACCATTACGTCCATCTTCTTTATCATTTAAAGCAAAGTGCTTTAAGTAAACATAAGAACCGTATTTCATAACACCGGAAACTTCTGCTGAAGCAATCTTTCCTGCAAGGAATCCATCTTCTGAGAAGTACTCATAGTTTCTTCCTGCGAAAGCATTTCTATGTGTATTCATTGCTGGAGCATACCAACCATTAAATCCGTTGTACAATCCCTGCTCACCGACAAGAGCACCCATTTCATTTGCAATATCCACATTCCATGTAGCTGCAAGCATTTCTTCTGCTGGGAATCCAATACAAATTGCATCCTTACCGCTTGCTGAAACCCAGGTAGACCATCCCATAGGACCATCGTAATCAAGAGTTGCAGGCTTACCAATAGAAGTAAGTTCTGCTGTGTTGTAACCTGCATTTGCAAGCATGTTAGCAACTTCTTCCATATTTAATTCATCTAAAAGTTTATCCCAAGCCGGATCATCATAGCTTAATCCACGAAGAGAGATTAACTGAATTCCATTGTCAGCATCTGTTGTAGGCATTTCTTCTGTGTATGCTACACTGCCCTCTACATTTCCTGTTTCTGTATTGGTGTTTTCATCATATACAGTTTCATGTGCTTCTTTAATGTAATCTTCTGCTTCCATATCAGCTTCTGTTGGAGCTGTAGGGAAGGTAGAAGCAAAATCACTTCTGCTAAAGTTAAGTGCTTTGCCTTCTGTTGCTGTATCAACAAATTCAGCTGATACATCATCAAACTGGTTTGTAGCTGCTACGTTATCAGATGCTCTCTTATTATCTCCACTAAATACAGTTTCTGATAATTCATTTGAGAAAAACTTGGTTGCATCTGCTTCATCAATTGATGCCCAGCTGTGAGCATTTTCACTTAAGTAGAACTTATAAGTTCCTTCATCTAAAACATATGCTTTATTATTCTTATAATCATAAGAAGCTAAATCTTCTGCTGCAACAGTGATTGTAACTGTTTCACTTTCTCCTGCAGCGATTTCAGAAGTCTTAGCAAATCCTGCTAATACAACCTTACTCTTTTCAATTCCACCGTCTGTGTATGGAGTTTCACTGTAGATTTCTACAACGTCTTTTCCGGCTACGCTTCCTGTATTTGTTACCTTCACATTGAAGGTATACACACCATCACTATAGCTTGGTGTTCCATCAAATGCTGTTTCAAAAGATGCATAGGACAATCCATAACCGAAAGGATATACAACAGCTTCATCATAGTTAAAGCCTTCATAATTGCCTTCTAAAGCTTCCGCTGCTGCCGTTTCATAGTAACGATATCCAACGTAGATTCCTTCTTCATATTCGTTGAATCTGCCAGACTCATATCCACCAATAGATCCGTCAACATTTGAATAGAATGTATCATCAAAGTTTACATAAGTAGGATCCTTTGTTAAATCACTTACAAAGGTATCAATGGTACGACCAGATGGATTTACAGTTCCGTTTAAAGCCTTTGCAACTGAGTTTGCACCCTGATCACCTACACAGCCAACCCAAAGGGCAGCATCAATTCCGTATGCTTCATCATTTAAGAATCCAAGCTCCATTGCATTTGCTGTATTTAATACAACTACAATCTTATTGAAAACACCTGCATCCTTTTGTGCTTTTACATAAGAAAGCATGTCCTGCTCTCTACTATCAAGTTCCAAATAAGTTTTATCTTTGTCAGCATCTGTAGTTGCATATTCACTCATATCTGTAGGCAAATCACAACCTTCACCACCAACTCGTCCAATAAAGACAATGGCTGCATC
>JAILMB010000068.1 GCA_024692825.1 Lachnospiraceae bacterium
CTCCTTCTTTTCAAACCCATTCTTATAGTCCATTCTTTCGTCTACAACAGCACATAAATCTTTTCTTCGTTTTTCTCCCACAATCCATATGATATTATCTTTATCAAACAGTGTTGTTAAATCATATTGATTCATCTGCTTCAACATAATTTTTTCATCCGGCTCATAAACTACAATCATATCTTTAGAGTGAGCTTGAACCAAATTCTCTATATATTTAAAATGTCCCATTCCAAATACAAAAATAACTGCTTGGTGTGCAATATCTGATACTTGCTCACACCAAACTCGAATTGGAATCTCCATATTTTGTCGACTTTGTAAATACCATGAATTCTTCTCATCATGTCCCATCAGTATTGTTTCATTCAAATATGATATATCTATATTCTCATCTAAAAACTCGAGATTCATGCAATGTTTCTCAAGCACTTTTTTATTTGTCTCAAAAATACTATTCATGGCATCCCCTTCATTTCATTAATAACTTCTTCATATACGATTATAATTTCCTTCCACTCATAGTATAGATTATCTGCCAGTAAGTAGTCATCTTTTTTTGAAATTGCTTCAATCAGATTTTTTGACGCAGCTGTCACATACTCCATAGGAAAGTCGATTCCCACTGCTTTCATTTCTCCTATATGATCTGTAATCTCATTTACAAGCGTATCAATGCAGGCGGAAATCAGTTCAATATCTGCTCCTTTTCCCTGCCATAACTGATTCGTCACATTTTCTATTTTTTCTTGTATTTCTATGATTGAATCCATTTTTTCTCCTATCAAAGAAAGCCGCTCTACCGAAATAGAGCGGCTTTACACATTTTATATATATTACTGAAGTAAAGATAAAACTCCCTGTGTAGCCTGATTTGCCTGCGCCAGCATAGACTGACCTGCCTGAGTAAGAATGTTATTCTTAGAGTATTTAACCATTTCATCAGCCATATCTGTATCACGGATACGAGATTCAGCTGCTGTAACGTTCTCTACTACGTTGTCCAAGTTGTCAATGGTATGTTCCAAACGGTTCTGCATAGCACCGAATCTGGAACGGGTATCAGATACAACCTGAATGGCTGTTTTAACATTAGAAATCAAGCCTTTTGCATCTTCCTGTGTACCCACGCTGTTTAAAAGATTAGCAACAGATGTTGCAATATCTGCCCCCGTAACAGTGATAGTAGCTGCTGATACATTTTCATATCCAGCAAAAACTGCCAAATCCTCACCCTTAAGTAAGTTCTTTCCATTAAAGTCTGTTGTATTACCTACACGAGTGATTTCTGCTTTTAACTGTTTTACCTCTTCATTAATTGCCGAAATATCCTTTGTAGCATTGGTTCCGTTTGCTGCCTGAACTGCTAATTCGTTGGCACGCTGAAGCATAGAATGTACTTCATTTAAAGCACCTTCAGCTGTCTGCACTGCTGAAATACCATCCTGTGCATTTGTAGAAGCTCGATCAAGACCTCTGATCTGACGACGCATCTTTTCTGAAATAGAAAGTCCTGCTGCATCATCTGCTGCACGGTTAATTCTATAACCGGAAGAAAGTTTTTCTGTGCTCTTTGTCTGCTGATTTGCAGTAATGTTTAAAACTCTGCTGGCATTTGCTGCCTGCATATTGTGCTGTACTACCATGATGTTTGTCCTCCCTGAATTAAATTCCTTTTTTTGTTTTCAGCTGTTTTGTTTTACTTTTTGGTTTGCTTTCGCAATTTACTTATCTGCTAAGTATATCGGAGCATATTTTTCAAACTTAACCCCTTTTTTATAATTTTGTAAATTTTTTGTTAAATATTAAAAATACGACTGTTTACCCCCTCTTACGAACAAAAAGAAAGGACCGAATCCTACGGATTCGGTCCCCATCATGATAATACCAAAGTAAATTACTGAAGTAATGACAAAACGCCCTGTGTAGACTGGTTAGCCTGTGCGAGCATAGACTGACCTGCCTGAGTAAGAATATTATTCTTAGAGTATTTAACCATTTCGTCAGCCATATCTGTATCACGGATACGAGATTCAGCTGCTGTAACGTTCTCTACTACGTTGTCTAAGTTGTCGATTGTGTGCTCTAAACGGTTCTGCATAGCACCGAATTTAGAACGAGTATCAGATACCTGCTGAATAGCATCTTTAACATTATCAATCAATGTCTTAGCTTCTGCCTGTGTACCAACTGATGTTAACTTAGCTGCAACAGATGTAGCAATATCCTTTCCAGAAATAGTAATAGATGCTGCAGTAACATTTTCATATCCTGCAAATACATCTAAGCTATCACCCTTAAGAAGGTTCTTGCCGTTGAAGTCTGTAGTATTACCTACACGAGTGATCTCTTCCTTCAACTGTTTAACTTCTTCATTAATTGCTGCAATATCCTTTGTAGCATTTGTTCCGTTAGCTGCCTGAACTGCCAACTCGTTGGCACGCTGTAACATAGAGTGAACTTCTGTTAAAGCACCTTCAGCTGTCTGTACTGCAGAGATACCATCCTGAGCGTTTGTAGAAGCTCTATCAAGACCTCTAATCTGACGACGCATCTTTTCAGAAATAGAAAGACCTGCTGCATCATCTGCTGCACGGTTAATTCTATAACCAGAAGATAACTTCTCAGTGCTCTTTGCCTGCTGACCTGCTGTAACGTTTAATACTCTTGAGGCGTTTGCTGCCTGCATGTTATGCTGTACTACCATAATTCATTCCTCCTTGAATGTGAATTCCGTCATCCATGACGGGTGCTAAATTTTTAGGTCATTCCTCCGGCCGTACGCTCCATCAGAACTCCCTTTGTACTTTAAATATCGGAGGATTCCTCCAATACTTTATAGTTATTTTAAAAAAAAATTAAAAAATTTACAAGTCTTGACTTATCAGTGTTTCTTGTCCCAAAACTGGGAGGTATCGGTCCCCAGATTATTCATATTATTATAATATGTAGTAACCGCTTTTCCACCTCGGCGAACCTTTTTAATCTTTGACCGAACGGTTGAAAACTTTTTCTTCGCTAATTCGTAATTCTGCTTTTCTAAAAACTGAACGTTAAGATTCTTATCTGTAATCTCCCGAATCAAATCCTGCATACGGTGTATTTCATCTGCGTACGCTTCTTTATTCTCGGTCAGTTCTTTTTCCACATGAGAAAACAAGGTATCAAAAGCCTTATCAAAGCCCTCTAATTTTTCAATCAACTCTTCCTTTGCTTCGATATTCTTTTCAAAGGCTTCTGCTTCGCTTTTCTCATCTGATAAAATATCTGCCTGTTTATGGCATAGTATCTGGAGTTCATTTAGAATCGTAAGCTTCTTTTCTAAACTCTCCCTCAACATTACAATGTAATTCTTCTCCATAGAGTTCCCCTACACCTGACTACCATTTTTGGTAATATCCATAACTTCTTTCCATGTATCTCTCATTGTACGAAGGTGTTTTAATACTTCTTCCAGCATTTCCACATCTTTTTTG
>JAILMB010000125.1 GCA_024692825.1 Lachnospiraceae bacterium
TCTGTCTTTGCAATACCAGTTTTAATGTCATCAATAATGGCCTGAGGATCTTCGTCTCTTGGATTGTCCGATGTAATAATTGTTAAATCTGCAATCTTTCCGGATACTTCACCCATTTCATAACGACGAAGTTTAGAGCGATTTCCACCGCAACCGAATAAACAAACCAAACGCTCTGGAACATAGTCCTTCAAAGAATTCAAAAGACTTTCTAATGCCATTGCGTTGTGTGCGTAGTCAATCATGAGAGCAAAATCATCAGAGACATGAATCATTTCAATTCTTCCCTTTACCTTTGCCTCTCGAAGTGCACGCTGCATGTTTTCAACAGATACATTGAAGTGATGGCAGATAGCAATTGCTGTCAATGAGTTGTATACAGAAAACTTTCCAGGAAGCTTAATCTCTACATGGAAGTTTTCCAATCCCTTAACATTGTAGTTTACTCCAAGGTAACCCTTACCAAGAACAAACTCCATATTGGTTGCAACAAAATCTCCCATAGGAGCAAAACCATAAGTTTCTACTTCGCAAGTATGACCTTCCAAAATCTTTGGGAAGTGTGCATCGTCACAGTTAAAGATACCCTTTTTACACTTCTGGAACAAAAGTGACTTGCAATGCAAATAATCATCAAAATCTTTGTGCTCATTTGGGCCAATGTGATCTGGTTCGATATTTGTAAAAATACCAATTTCAAAGGTGAAACCATCTACTCTGTGCATCATAAGTCCCTGAGAAGAAACTTCCATTACACAAATTTCACAGCCAGCATCTAACATCTTTCTAAAATCTTTTTGAATGATATAAGACTCTGGTGTTGTGTTGTTTGCAGGAATATGTTCATCTCCGATAATCTCTTCGATAGTTCCAATTAAGCCAACCTTATAGCCCGCATTCTCAAGAATAGACTTTACCATATAAGTAGTGGTGGTCTTTCCCTTTGTTCCTGTAATACCAATTACCTTTAAGGTATCTGCAGGATAATCAAAATAAGCAGCAGAAAGCATTGCTAAGGCTTCTCTTGTGTCAGCTACTTTTACAACGCACACGTCACTTCTTACATCCACTTCGTGTTCAACTACTAACACCTTTGCTCCATTATCAGCTACTGCAGATGCCACAGTATGAGCATCAAATGCTGCCCCCTTAATGCAAACAAAAAGGCAATCATTTACAACTTTTCGATTATCAAAAACAAGTTCAGAAATTTCTCCCTCTAAACTTCCCTGTAAGACTTCATAGTCTAATCTCTCAAATAATTGTTTTAAATCTTTCATAACGTTTCCTCTATTTTTGACCTCTAAATTTTTCTTCACAGTATTTACATCTGTAAACTTCTTCTACCGGATCGGTAAGAATAAAAATCTGATCTAATTCCTGTTCAATGGAGGTAATACATCTAGGATTCTTACATTTAATAACATTTTTTACTTCTTTTGGAAGTGTAAGGGCACGTTTTTCTACGATTTCATCCCCTTTAATGATGTTTACTGTAATGTTGTGATCAATAAATCCTAAGATATCTAAATCTACTGCTTCAATTGGACATTCAACTTTAATAATATCCTTAAAGCCCATTTTGTTACTTTTGGCATTCATAATGATAGCCGTAGTACAGTGATCTAACTGATCAAGTTTTAAATCATGATAAATTTGTAAGCTCATTCCTGCCTTAATATGGTCGAGAACATAGCCTTCGTGAATTCCACTAATATTAAGCATCTTTGTCCTCCTTTGCTGCTTCAAGCAATGTCATAATAAGTGCCATTCGAATATATACTCCGTATTGAGCCTGTGTAAAATACATGGCTCTTGGATCATCATCTACTTCTACTGAAATTTCATTTACTCTTGGCAATGGATGAAGTACCATCATATCCTCTTTTGCCAATTCCATTTTTTCTTTATCTAAAATATAAAAGTCCTTCATGCGAAGGTAATCTTCCTCATTGAAGAAACGCTCTCTTTGAACTCTTGTCATATACAAAATATCAAGTTCTGGCATTGCGTCTTCTAAACTCATAACTTCTTCAAAAGGAATGTTATTTTTACGAAGAACATCCTCTCTGATATAACTTGGAACTTTAAGTTCTGGTGGTGAAATCAAAATAAACTTGATATCGTTATATCTTACCAAAGCGTTAATTAAAGAATGTACAGTACGACCAAATTTTAAATCTCCGCAAAGACCAATGGTAAGTCCGTTTAATGTACCTCTTAATGAACGAATGGTGAATAAATCAGTAAGTGTTTGGGTGGGATGTTGATGTCCACCGTCACCAGCATTGATAACTGGAATCTTAGATCTGGAAGATGCAACTAATGGAGCACCCTCTTTTGGATGACGCATTGCACAAATATCTGCGTAACTAGAAATAACACGAATAGTATCGGAAACAGATTCGCCTTTTGCTGCACTTGATGAATCAGCACTGGCAAATCCAAGTACATCTCCTCCTAAATTAATCATAGCAGCTTCGAACGAAAGTCTTGTTCGGGTAGATGGCTCATAAAAACAGGTTGCCAAAGTCTTTCCCTCACAGACGTGATTATAGTTTTCGGGATGATTCTTAATGTCCTCTGCGCGGTCCATTAGATCATCTAGTTCTTCCACGGTAAAATCCATGGGACTCATAAGATGT
>JAILMB010000206.1 GCA_024692825.1 Lachnospiraceae bacterium
AAAAAAATAGACTATCTCCTATCTTATTTACTAGGCAAAATGATATTTAAATGAAAACAGTCTTTTTCTACACTTGTATTCATAGCTCCTTCAAAACTGTCCACCATGGTTTGGATACTCTTTAATCCATATCCATGTCCTTCTTCCTGCTTCTTACTGACTAACAGTCGATCCTTGTATACTAAATCTCCCTCAAAGTAATTCCAAAGATGAATGACCACAGAATCTCCAAAATCTTTAATACTCATATCGATAATCCGCTTGTCTTTTCCTTCTACCTTCTCGACTGCTTCTCTTGCATTATCAATGGCATTTGCAAATAAAAAATATAGCGACATGCTATCGAAGTTTTTCAATTTTTCAGTATAACTGACCACATTAAAGCGGATATTTTGCTGTATACAAAGCACCACCATATTACGGAGCAAAATATCTATAACATCGTTTCCTGTCTTCACATTCGGTTTAAAACTATCAATGGATTCACGAAGGGGATTTAAATCCGGAATCCTTACATCCTCCTCTTTGGACAGCCGTTCAATTCGATCCAACATATGCTTTAAATCATGAATCTTTATACTGGTAAATTCCTCCATGGACTTCCACTGCTCATACTGTTTTTCTGAAGCAGATAACAGGTTTTTTATAATGATTACATCGGTTCTTTCTTTATGCCATTTATAAATATAAAACTGAATTGTTAATGAGAAAAAGCAGGCTATAATCGCATAAATTCCCGTAGCTACTTCATAGTAAATATTTTGATTTGCGTGATCTGCTACAAGTCGATTGACTCCAATACAGGTAAGCACAATGAAGATAGAAATAATATTACTACGAATATCATCTGTTGCCATTTCAAAGTTTCTCGCAAACAATAGATAGATGACCACGTAAATCGTAAATACCACAAATACTTCTACCAGGATGTGCTTTATGATGTCATCAGAACCATCGTTTCGAAACCAGATTACTTCAATCAGATGTCTTGATTTAAAGGCTATATGCTGGGCGGCAACACCTGCAATACTTGCAGAAACGATATATCCAAATCTACCCCGGAAAGTTACTCTCATCACAAATACACTACATGAAATCACCACAAGCAGGATAATAAATTTAACTAAGGTATCGCTACTTTCCCATGGTATACCAACCATTAAAGATACTGCCCCGCCTCCCATAATACTAAGAAAAAAACGGATTGGATAATAAGGCTTCTTTTCTCCTCTATAAAAAAACAACAGCTGGGCGATGATAATTTCGATAAAATATCCAATTAAATCATAGCGACTAGCCAACACATTATTCATATCATTTTCCCTTTCTTTTTTACCATTGTAACATAGAAAAAGGGAGCAATGATAATCATTGCTCCCAAAAAGTATATTGAGAAATTATCGCTTAGCGAATCGTTCCTTTTCTTCTTTAACAACTGCAATTACAGTCCATACTGCAAAGATTCCAAAT
This sequence comes from Lachnospiraceae bacterium, assembly GCA_024692825.1. GTDB lineage: Bacteria > Bacillota > Clostridia > Lachnospirales > Lachnospiraceae > JAILEN01. Next base: position 1,471 of record JAILMB010000206.1, read on the forward strand.
AATACATATACAATCTTATCAGCTAAGAACAATGCTTTCTGCCATTCAGGTACAATCTTTTCGATTTCTGACTCTGTAGTCATACCGTTCATAGCATTTGACCATGCTGTCTGATAAAGTACACGCTTAGCAGCGTTTCTCATTCTCCAGGCCATCTGGCTGTAGTTCTTTTTATATTTCTCAAAATGTTCTTCTGCCTGAGGCTGAGAACCATCAGGAATATCACTACCACCGTAGTAAATACCGTAAACCATCTCGAAGTATGGCTCGATATTCTGGCTTCCGTTCATATCACCATAAGCATCAGTTACGATGATACCTCTCATACCACATTCACCACGTAAGAAGTCTTCAGCTAAAGCGCCGCAAGCAGCACCAGACTGAACACCAAATCTAGCAAATGAAGCCATTGTATTGAATGCTCCACCTTCTGTAATTGGAAGTTCAAATCCTCTTAAGTAGATTTCACGAAGTGCCTGTTCACTAATCCAGTTACAAATACCATGACGGGTAAATTCCTGGTCATTTAATGCACAGTGCTTGTTGTAAACATGTACACCCTTAGACTCAACACCCTTTGTCTCAGCTGCACCCATGATTCCTGTAAGGGTACCACATTCACTGTAGTATTCACAAGTACGTCCAAGATAAGGTGAACGATGAATATTCATACCAAGTCCATATAAACCGCTGCATCCAGCCCAAAGACCATCTTCACCGATAATCTGTCCAGCCTTGTTAGCTAATTCTTTATTAAATGTAGCTGCAACGATACCATTTGCAGGGAAACCTGTCATAGTTGCGTATCCTGTAGGATCTGCATCTTCTGTATAAGTTCCATCTTCATTTACATGTCCTGCAATTTTTTCAGTTCTATAAGCATAACCTGTTCCTGTGTAGTAACCATTTGTGAATGCCCATCCACCAAAACCGTTAGGACCGTTTTCATCCTTTGTACCAGGTTTTGCAACACTTTCTACAGGCTCTGTTACATGGAAACCATTTCCAAGAAGATTTGTTGTATCTTCCCAAGAAAGCTGGTCCATAAATTCATCCCACTTAGGGTCGAAGAAACTGATTTCATTTCCTTCTTCATCATAACGCATATCAATTAACTTGATGTCTGCGTTCTTGTCATATGCTGGATATTTTCCATCATCTTCAGGAATTGGCTGCTGATATTTTTCAGGAACACCAGCGGTATTGTTGTACTGACCTGTCATATCAGGAACCTGAGCGTACAAGTCTTTTGCCATCTGCTCTGTCATCTTAACAACAGCATGACCGTTTTCCATATCGAAGGAAACAGCTGACCAGTTATCTCTGTTGTAGTATTCAACTGAGTTGTCGCCACGACCTTCATATTTGTTAATATCTGCAAAATCAAAAAGGTTAGTAACCAAAGCATTTGATTCTCCATCTAACATAGATACAGCATCAGAATATGCGTATTTATCCTTATCAAAGTTAAGAGCAAAAGAAGTTGCAAGAGATGCATTTCCTTCGCCAACCATGAAATCTCTCTGAATTGCTACACCGTTCGCTTCTTTTGCAGCTAATACATTGTTTACTGCATCATGAGCACTTCCACCAACAGTAACATAGTAGTCACCGTCCATAAGAACATAACCCTTTGCATCATTTGAATCATAAGAAGCAAAGAATTTCTCATCTAAAGTAATGGTCATAGTCTGAGTTTCACCAGGAGCTAATTCCTTTGTCTTTTCAAAATTTACAAGCTCTACAGATGGAACCTGGATTCCATTTTTCTTTGCATATTCGCCATAAGGCTTAGATACATATACTGGAACAGAATACTTTCCAGAGAAACGATCAGATGTATTTGTAACATCAACAGTTACAGTATATTCTCTGTCGCCTGACTTCTTAACTGAGTAGTTAGAAAGTTCAAAGTTTGCATAGCTTAATCCATATCCGAAAGGATAAGCTACCACATCGTTGTATGTATAATCGCCAACGTTTTGTGTTCCAAGTACTAAGTCTTCGTAACGTGTTTCAGTATATCGATATCCTAAATACATACCTTCCTGATATACAACGTAAGAAGCCATAGTTGCTTCTGGATACATTCCAGTTCCTACGTCACTAGGTACATCAAATTCATCTGTGTTGTCATAGATGAATGCTCCGTAGTTTACGTTTACAGGGTTCATAGCGTTATCCATCCACATGGTATCTGGTAATCTTCCGGAAGGAGATGCTTCACCAGTAAGTAACTGTCCAACTGCATTTCCACCGATTCCAAGAGCACCAACCCAAAGAGCAGCATCAATTGCTTCGTCCTGTAAGAAAGATCCCTCTAACATTCCTGCGTAGTTGATTAAAACAATAATCTTTGAGATTTCTCCAGCGGCTTTCTTTTCTTTTAATCCTTCAAGAACTGAAAGTTCATTTTCTGTTAATCCAAGATAGTCATTTCCAAGACCATCGTTATTGTCGATACCGTCATTGTTTCCACTATTTAAATCATATCCTTCACCACCAACACGACCTACAGTGAAAATAGCAGCATCTCCATACTGTACAAAGCTATCTCCAGCAGCTTTGTCTACTACTGACCAAGGTGCTTCATTTACCTTTAAAACAGTAGCTCCAAAGTTTTCGTCATTTCCACGTTTATACTGTGCCCAGTCTTCAGAAAGATAGTTTTCTGTTAAAGTAGGGTTAACTTCTAAACCAGCATTTTCCAAAGATGTGGAAAAGCTAACTGCATCAGCAGCACTGATTGTACCGCTTCCTGTTCCACCATAAACAGGATCATAAGAAGTTACACCAACTAAGCTGACTTTGCTTCCCTTGTCTAAAGGAAGAGCGTTGTTGTTGTTCTTTAAAAGAACACTTCCTTCTTTTAATACTTCTGTTGCTGTATTGTGACCATCTTCAATCAAATCACTTAATGAATCATAATCTGATTTGTAGTACTCTGATTCCTCATCAAGGTTTTCATTAACTACATTAAAGGTCTTTGCGCCAAACACGCTTGAAATATTTTTCATGTTTGCCTGGGTAATTACCGTAGCGGTAAATAAGGTACCTGCGGCCAAAAAGCTGACTACAGTACATAATTTTCTAACTAACTTTACCTTCATGTTTTCCTCCCATTATTTTTCAGTCGGTAAAAATACACTTATAATGCTAAGAATCAATGTAATTCCGAATAAAACGAAATTAACGAAAAAGCTTGCTGGAAAGCCTGAAAACTGAATTCCTGTTACTACAGATGAAATATAGAAATAAATGTAGTAAACATGGAATAACAAGGCTATAAAGCTTGAAACTAACATTACTGCAGGGGCAAATCTCTGTAACTTAAATGCAAGTAATACGCATGACAGAATTACACCACAACAAATGATTGCAATACCTTCTCTAGAATAGTACTTGGTACTAGAGTAGATCACGGTGTACACGATTCCTGTCACAACAGCAAATACCATTGCTGCTACTGTGAACAAATACCCCTTTGTCTTGTCCTGAAATAATTTTTTCATCTTATCTCCTTTCGTCCTCCTATTTAAATTCCTCCATTGCCTGCTCAAGAGTCATACCTTCAGCGATGGCCTGTTTACGTTTCGCATTTACCTTTTGAATTTCTTTCATCTTTTCTCCAGATAAAATGTAACCTTTCATAGCAATAATCGTAACCAACCATGCAACCATAGGCAAAACGCAAAACAGTATTATAACAACTACATTCATACCACCTGTATAAGGTGTATCTGCAGTTGGAAGGGATGAAATTCCAATGGCACTTACGGCAAGGCCGACGATGGTAGCGGATAGGGAAGACACCAATTTGTCCACAAGGGAAAATAGAGTTCCCATGATTCCAGGAATATACTGACCTGATCGATAGGTCTCATAATCCGAACAATCCGCCACCATAGGAATTGGCATATCTGCTGTGGAGTAATATGCTCCGTATCCAATTCCAAAAAGTGCAATAAATAAAACAGTATATAGGTTAATGGCAATATGGCCATCCTTCATAATCGATAGATTAAATCCAGCTACACCCTGCTTCCAAAGAAGAAGTAAAACAAATACTCCTACGTAACACGCAAGTGCCACGGATACATAGCGAAGTAAGGATGCCTTTTGTCCTTTTTTCTGACTGGTTCGAACAGTAAGAAGGAAAAATGGAACAGAGAAAACATATCCAATTACCATCATTGGAAGATATAGTCCATCGTAATTTCCCATCATTGATCCATATAACATACAAAGAACTGTTGTATTTGTAGCTATGGATAAAGCAAGTTTACATCCTGCACCAGCGATCATTAATCGCTTCATTGGGCTGTTGTTTCGGATGATTTCAAGGTACTGAGAAGGTTTGATTTTCTCAGCCTTATTTCCAGCAATACCAAAGTACTTTGGCTGATCCTTTTCCCAGATACCAACCACTGCTAAAAGTGTCAACACAATGGATACGATAATTCCAATCGGTGTAAGTACGCGATAAAAACTAGCGCTGCTGTAATCTGCAACATTGGCACGAATAATTGGTGCTAAAAACTGCATCACACCCATTCCAAGGAGGGATCCTACTGTATTAAAAATAGTAAATAGTGGTCTTTGGTTCGGATCTGAAGTAAGTACCGTTTGACCTGCTCTTGTACAAGAGGTCTGGAAGGTATATCCGATTACCCAAACTGCATATAGTAAAACGAATACAACGTATCTTGCCCACTGCATCGTTTCCGGAATGAATGGCGTCAGTATGTACATTGCTAAAATACTTAAAGCCATAATCATATTTCCGATTACCATGAAAGGTCGGAACTTTCCGAACTTCCCGTTTGTTCGATCCATCAAAGCTCCAATCAAAGGATCTGTGAATGCATCAAACACTCTCATTCCCGTTACCATAACGGAGGCAAATAGAATACCAAGTCCTAAAACGTTAGATCCAAAGGTTGCAATATATGAAAGTACTAAGATGTAGTAAACATTCGTTGCACCATTATTCAAAGGAAATAACATTAATTGGTATGTTTTTGCTCGATTAATTTCCTGTGTTTTTTGTTCCATCATTTTTCTCCATATATATTTTTTAGGTCCAGTTTGCACCTTTATCCCCTACATCCTTCAAGGCATATATCTCTGTAGGATGTGTTGTATATTTAAACAAAGCTTTGTCTTCTTCATTTCCGCTAACAGCTGCGAACTCATTTGTTTTTCCATCCTGTAGCGTTGCAGTAAATTCAAACACATGGCTGCCTTCTTTTGTTTCTAAAAGTTTTCCATCCTGATAAAGGCTGACCTTTTTCAAATTGGAATAGACCTTAATTTGAATTTTCTTTTGTGTTCGCTGAATGAATCGCTTGGATGCGATATGCACAAATGGGTCATCGCTCCACCAAGCCTTATAGAGATAAAAACTATCTTTCTTTGTCTTTCTATCGAAGGTAACAAGACCTTTGTGATTCATTCCAGGTTCGCCGCCCTGATTTCTCGCATCTGCTGCAAAATCAAACATGTTCCAAACATGAGTTGCCCAAAGGTATGGGTTTCTCTCAAAGCATCTAAGCATGTATTCATGATACTTTGCCTGATATTCTTCAGAATGATCTCCTCGTCTTGGACGATTCGAATGAAGATTTGGCATACCTTCACAACCATATTCCGAATATCCAAGGGAACGATTCGGATAGAAGAAGTGAAATACTCTCATCCACAAATCATTTAAAAACAGTCCCGGTACATACCAGCCCAGGTACAGATTCCAGCTAACCGTATCTGTAATATGTGCCACCGGATGAAATGGTGAGCACATAGCATAACAGGCTAGTGTTGTAAATCTGGTCTTATCCATTTTATGGCAAAGATCATTTAGCACATGATGATTGTCTAACATATCCTTTTTATTCTTTGTGGAAATGGTGATTTCATTCGAAACACCCCAACAAACAATGGAAGGATGGTTGAAATTTTGAACAATCAATTCTTTCATTTGAAGAATTGTATTTTGTCTTCCGTTTTCCATGTGCTCTGATATATATGGGATTTCAGCCCAAACTACCATTCCTTTTTCATCACACAAATCGTAGAAGAACTGGCTATGCTGATAATGAGCAAGGCGAATGGTATTCGCTCCAACCTCACAAATCAGATCCATATCTTCTCTATGCATCTCTTCTGTAATGGCATTACCTACACCCTTTCGATCCTGGTGTCGAGACACGCCGCGAAGTGGGTAAGACTTTCCATTTAAGAAAAATCCTTTCTTTGCATCATAGGAAAAATCGCGAATTCCAAATCTTATTTCTTTTTGGTCTAACGCATTTCCATTTTCTGTAAGGGTAACCACACATTTGTATAAGTAAGGATTCTTCACACCTTCCCAAAGATGGATGTTTCTCAACTGAAATTCAAACTCTTCGAAGAAAGCATCATGGGCTTCTCCTTCATAGTTTTTACTGTGATTCCACCGCTTCTCATTTTTCTTGAGTTCTGCGGCTAAAACATTTCCATCCATATCAAGGAACTCTATTTGAAGATTTCCTTCTTCCACATTACGAAATGTTTCCATATGTACTGTGGCATTTGTATAGTCATCCTTTGGTGTAGCTTCTATTTTGATTCCGACTCCACCAAAGTAATCCAAATCAAATCTTTTTTTATTTACTACTAAAAGATTTACGTCACGGTAAATTCCACCGTAAAAAGTAAAATCTGCTTTTTGTGGATATACCCTGTCATTTCTCTGGTTTGAAACCACGACTTCTAATTCATTATTTTTTTCCCTCACCACCTGAGAGATATTTACACGGAATGTTGAATAGCCGCCTGTATGAGCAAACACCAGAAGGTGGTTTAGAAACACATTACACTCAGAATTGACCCCATCAAACTCGAGATAGATTTCTTCGTCTTCTCCCATTTGTGGACAATCAAACACCTTTGTGTATTTCGCTTCTGTCCGACGGTAGTCATCTCCGCCATCCTGACCATCGATATTGTTCCAGGTATGGGGTAAATCTATATGTTGACTGTTGCCATTTTCCAATTCAAACGACCAGTCTTTGTTAAATTTATAACGTTTTTGCATTAAAAAACTCCCTATATCAATTGTTAGCTGTATGTTAACAAATCGATATAGGGAGTTTCAATTCAGGTGGAATAACTTACCTATTTCACATCATAATTTACATTTTCAATTTTATTTAGTTTCCAAGATACCTGTTTAACTGCTCCAAAAATGCTTTCTTTTTTGAGCGGCCAATTCGTAATCTCTCATTTCCAACTTCAATGTCATCTCCGTACAACCCCTTTATAAAAGCAAGGTTTACGAGGATAGATGCAGAGCATCTTGCAAAATTTGCACCACTGAGTTCTGCTTCTTTTTCCCGAAGACCACCATAGGCTGTAATCTCACCGTCTACCATGTGATAGGTTAAATCATGACCCATAACTTCTATGTACATCAACTCATTGGATGAAATAATTCTAGTTCCCTGCTTTTCCTTCACCTTGATAGGCACGCCTGCTCTTTCCTGTATGACTTTTAGCGCCTTATCAAGCTTTACTTTTAAGCTGCCGTAATCAATGGGTTTTAACAAATAATCCAGAGCATTTACATCATAGCCCTGAGGAGCATACTGTGGCATATTGGTTACAAATATAAGTATGGCAAGGGGATCAATCTTTCGAAACTTTTTGGCTGCCTCCATGCCATTCATAAATCCATCTCCAAGCTCAATATCCATAAAAACAATATCCGCTGAATTATTATATACATCTAAAAAGCTTTCTGCTTTGTTGTAAACCCTAGCAAAAAAATTGCAGTCATTCTCTTCTCCATACTTGCTAAGACAAGAGGCAAGAAAAGAAGCGTATTCACTATCATCCTCCACTATTACAATGCGATATTGCTTCATTAATAATTCCCTCGTTCCAAATTCATTATCATTACTTTTGAATGTTTACCATTATCGTTTTCTACGATCGTTTACTCTGTAATATTCTTTTTTGTCCTCATACATTTTCTCATCTAAGGTTTTAAATATTTCATCTCGGGAAGTCAACTTGAAATTAAACACGCCCCATCCTAAAGAAAACGAAAGATTATAAGTTTTCTCACTATTACTATAGTAGTCTTTGAAATTATTTCTTAATCTACAAATAAAATCCAGTATTACCTCTTCCTTATCTGTATTTAATAGAAGGATAAATTCATCTCCAGCATAGCGCACTGCAGTTCCCTTATGGCCTATGGTGGTTAAAAGCAGCTCTGCTGTTTTTTGAAGGGCCACATCCCCCTCGGAATGACCATAGGTATCATTGATTGCTTTAAACCCATTTAAATCTAACATCATAAGACAATAGTTCTTATCTCTGAACTTAAAACTGTCTAAATACTTTCGATTGTAAAGACCTGTCAATGGATCCAGCACAATGTTTCGATTCTGAATGGATAACACCATTAGGGTTAATCCTACCGCTGTTGCAGGCCAAATCAGTGATACTCCATAAAATGTACTCTGAACAAGCAATCCTAAAAATATAGGGGCTACCAATTCGAATACGGGGAAGCTTTTATAAAATCCCCCGCGAATTCGTGATATGAGATAAATCACTAACGCCATAACCGTAAATGACATTCCAGCAGCTGTATATAAGAAAAACAGTGGCAATCTTTGATAACAATTTGCCTCATCTATATAAAAGACGTTTGGTTGAAAGAAATTCATAATAAGAACCACGGCAAGCACCACATCAATCACTATTATGATGCGTCTCAATAATTTGGAATTTTTACCAAAGGTGTGTCGTTCTACCAAGAATAAAAACGTCGGTCCAAACAATAGATTGGATAAGTATAATAAAAAATTTCCCAAATATAAAACAAAGGGAATCCACGCTCCTTCTTTGCCATCATAATAGAACACAATTGGATCAATGGCACAGCATACTATTAAAATAATGGCCATAAAATAAAGCATCCTGGACTCTACCTTTTTTTGCATTTCAAAAGCATTCCCAACTAAGACACCATACATGAGCATAAGGCCCATACCATTTGCTATAAAAATTTCTAATAAATTTACTCCTGTCATATTACACTTCCCTGAAAAACTAGATTGAACTCATTATATCATAAACAATGTTACAGGTCTTTACATTGTTAAAAACACTAAAAATAGGGGACGGTTCTTTTGTCTTCACAACATTTGTGAAGACAAAAGAACCGTCCCCTAACTACATTACCCATCAATATCTTTTACATATAAATAGAAACTCTGATTTTCATCACTGTAATCACTTGCTGGAATAATTTCCATCATAACTCTCTTGTAATCATCCCCATATTTTCTTCTATAGATAATATGGAGGTCTGTTTTTCCTTCTGCAAAAAACTTACTAATATATTTAAAATCAGTTTTTTCGAGAAACTCCTTCAAATCATCTGGATGAACCTGTCTAGCTGTACCAAAGGACAGCATCCATGTAGATAATTTATCAGGAAGACCATTCTTTGCGATTTTCTCCGACGCATCCATATTAACGATTTGATAGGTGTCATTTGTAATATTGATTTTCAAAATCTTTGTATAAAGTTCGCATAAAGCCTTATGGGCGTCTTGATGACCTCTTCTGTCAACGCCTTTTCTTCTGTAATATGCAGATTTTGCAGCATACATTCTCTTATCTGCAAGAGCTGCTAACTCTCTAACAGACATGGTCGGTTCTTCTTCCCTGCTGACGTAACCATATGCAATGGTTAGCTTTTCAACATGAACACCTTTCCATCTTGCCACCGTTTCATCAAAGTCAGCCAATACTTCTTTTAACTTCTCTCCATCACAGAACAAAATCGCAATAAATTCATCGCCACCTGTTCGGTAGAGTTTTCCGTACTGGCCAAAGCTTCTTTTCATACACTGACTGGCGCCAATTAAAAGCTCATCTCCTGCTGCATGACCTAATGTATCATTGACTACTTTCAATCCATTTACATCTAAAGACATTGATACAAAATAATCCTTCGCAGGGAAGTCATTTTGTTCATAAAAATCTTCTTCATAGGCACGCCGATTAGATAGTCCTGTTAATTCATCGGTACGTGATTTATAAATCAGCTGTTCTTCTTCCTTCTTCTTTTCATCAATACCTTGAGTCGTAAGAATTGCTTTTGTAAGTCGTCCGGAAGTGTCTCTTTCAAGAGCAATAAAACTTGCCAAAAACCATCCAATTCGATTACTTACTACTTGAATGGAAATATGATTCTTATAACGCATACGATCTGCCAAGGTACTTAGGTCGGTAAACTCCAGGGCCTGCTCTCGATATTCCTCTGGAATCAGTGCCATTACTGCTTCCGCTACTTTTTCTGCAGCGCCACGTTCAGCATTAACCACATCCTCAAACTGAGCATCGGAGCTAAATGTCTCAACCGTATCCGTTGTTAAATCCATAACATGTAAACTGTTATACACACTTGCCAACATACCAAGAATGTTATAATAATCATTCTTTTCGTTTAATGCGTTTTGAATCAAAGAAACTTTTGCCAAATCTTCACGAACCACTTCATCTACATCGTAATGATAGCCGCCCAGTCGATATCCACCAGGGATTTTTTCCGAAGTTCCTCCACATCTTACATAGCGTTCGCCCTTTGTTGGGTGAACCCACAGATAGGTGTTTTCAGAAAAAAGTCCACGCTTCATTTTATCTACACTCTCAAGGACCGAAGTCACTGCTTTTGGTGTAATATTATCAAACCAATCCCTGTAGGTTGCTTCTGGGGAATCTTCCCTATCCACGATTCCAAGTAGGGATCTCATAGTGGCGTTTACATACATTCGTGGTTCTTCACCATCCACTAATTCAATCTGCCAAACACCCATATTGGCGGAAGCAATAATATCTTGAATGGATGAAATTTCTTTGAATGCTCTTTGGTTCTCTTCATTGTAGATACGATTTTCCTCTTCCAGTTTTGCATTCATTTCCAGAATCTCTCTTCGTCTTTTCATATTCTTGAAAAGAACAGCTCCTGCATAAGAAATGAGAATAAGACTAATAACAAAAATCGCAATTACGGAATCTCCAGCATTTTTATTTACGATAGCGTTAAAAGATGTTTCAGGAAGTCCTACTAATATTTTCCAATCAGTCCCAGGTATTTTAACAATGGAAACTCTGCCTTCTCCACTTGGATCCACATAAGAGCATGCTTCTTCTGTAGCCTTTTTTAACTCCTCATGCATTCTGGCTTTTTCCGAATCGACAATATCAAAGTAATCCATATACTTATCAAAGGTCAAATTTGGTTCATATTCCGCATCCAGAGTAGAACAGATTACCATATCATTTTCATCTACCATGATTCCGTATAGGGTCTGTCCATGAAAATTGGTTTCAAACAACGGTGAAAGTTGTGAGGTAGCTGCAATATAACCCGTTAAAACCCCGGATATTTTTCCTTCATATATAATAGGCGTATAAAAATTCATTAACGTCTCTTTGGAAGTTTTGGGGTTGTAATTATTCCAGATCCCTGTGTTCCCCTTCATTCCTTCGATATAATATACCCTATCACTTGCATCAAATGGTTCCCCAATGTTCATGACATTCATACCATCTGCCTGAATATATTCGATTCCACCAAAAGGGGAATTCTCAATCATAGGTGCAATTAATGAAACCGGAGCTTCGATGTTTTCTGAGGTCATAGCCTGAGAAACTGAAGTAGCAGCCAATCGAATACTGCTCTTTGCATACCCCATCTCATTTGAGATACTTCCAGCGACATATTCCGCCATCTGGTTTGTCACCTGCTCAATATCTTCCACCAGATTTTTTCTCTCTATGTAGGTATATACAACCATCACAAAGATTACCATGGCGATGATGATAATTGGCATAACCACACTGATGGGTTTTAACTCTTCCACGTTTTCTTTTGTTTCCATAATATTTACTCCCACACAATTTTCTCTTTGGTGGTATTATACCATTTTGTGCTTAGGTTAGGGGGGTTAGGTTAGGGGGACGGTTCTTTTGTCTTCATTAATGAAGACAAAAGAACCGTCCCCCTAACCAAAAGAACCGTCCCCCTAACCATCTTTTTTCTCATCCTCAATCGAATGCATAAGAATTGATAACTGTTCAAATAGTGCCGCTAACTTTCGAGATTCTCTGCTGTTAAGTTCGTTCATTTTTGCAGCGGCATCCTCAACAATTGCAACTGCATTCTGTTTCTTTTTCGTAAATCGGTCAAATAGAGTTTCAAATCCATCTCCATAATCATCTAAGTCACTTGCGATTTTTGCCAGCTGGTATGCTTCCCAATTTCCGATGGCTTCATCCAATCTTCTTCCTTCCGTTTCGTAGTAAGACAAATACGCAAACATTTCCATATCTGTTGCATCTTCCGGATTCACCTTATTTACATACACATTATAGGTCTTCTTTTCGCCATCAACTGTAAAAGTAAGTTGAACAATTGGGTCCTCCGGTGTAGACTCCACTGCCTCATACGCTACTACAGCCTGTTCGTTTATTTTTCCCGGAGCATATGCAGTGACTCCTAAAAATCTACGTTCCGGTGCCAGGTTTTCAGAACTTACCTCTTCATATGAAACACTGTGCTCGCTTACTGCCTGCGTCAGTCCAAGCGATAATTTCGGAGAAGAATTTACATATACTTCCACACCTCTTGTTTCCCCAGTCTTTTGATTCAACACATCACAAAAACTTCCCACCGGGTTTTGTTTTTCCGTTTGCATACGAAGATATGCCGTGTTCGTATAGTTATTTGTTGTTATTACATTTGATATTGTCATATTTTCCCTCCATAAAGAAAAAACACTTATTCCAATGTCATTCCATTGAAATAAGTGTCTTCCGTGAATCATAAGATATTCCAAAGTGTATATCGGAATCTATTATTTTAAAAATAACCCCTATTGTTTATTTACTGGCCGCATTTGTTACAACTGCATCCGTAAGCTTTTCAATCAAGGTTTTCATTGAATCTGTATCATGCCAATTATCGTTATTCATGAGCGCATCCACTACGCTCCTTGAATCCTTTAAGCCCTGATAAGAAGAAATCATTTGCGAATCCTTACGTGTCGTTCCACTTTCATAGAAAGAAGCCTGACCGTCATATTGGCTCTTTAGAGGCTTAATTATATTCTTTTCAAAAACACGCTGATAAGAATCATCCAATGATTTCATTCTGGCAGTTTGTTCTTCCGGATCTCCAACCCCTTTAATTTCCTCACGAAGCTTATCATACAAAGCATTCAGTTTTTCTACATAAGATAAATCCACTTCATCTTTCTTAATTCCGGAATCAACATATTTACCAATTGTCTGGGTTGCATATGCTTTCTTAAATCCGACGCTTTCTTTTTCAAAAGCTTCCTCATACTCCGGATAAACCTTTGCCTCTTTTGCATTAGAATTAATCTTTAATAATATGGATTCCCGTGTTGCATTCTCTGCTCTGAGTCTTCCGGTCTCACTAATCTCCATTTCAACTCCTTCTGCAGAACGGTTTACCGAAGATTTATTCTTTACTTCATCTCGTTTCTCTTCCGATATTTGAATCTGCTGTTCTAGACGTGCGGATTTTTTCGCTCTATTTGATTCCACAGTCTCTCCATTGGGATTTGCTACCAGTGCTTTTGTTTTAAAATCATTCCCATTGTTTTTAATGTACTCTTCCAGTTCCGCAATTTCCCTTTGTGCGGTACTTACATTATAGCCTTCCGCCCGATCCAAACTAATACTACTCATATTATTCTACCTCCTTGTAATATCTCTACATTTCAGTACGTCCTTGTATTTTTAATGTAGCCTCAAATAATAATCTGCTTATCAATTATCGCTTTTCATTCTAAATCCCTTTTAAAATGAAACACTCCGGAATTTATAGTACTTTGACCATACTTATCCATAAGTTTTTGCGCATTTTTACTCGCTAAACTTTTTGCTGAACGATACTCATCTGAATTAGTATTCCACTCAGTAACAGTTGCATACTGCTTTACACTTTTTGATATAATAGCTTTCATGCAATTAGTATCATGCCATAATTCTGTATTTCCCAAAAGTTCAAAGAAATCCTTTGTTCCATTTGTAAGCTTTTCAAATCGTTTTGCATTCATTTCTTTTGAAGCAATTCTGTGTGTTAACACGTCTTTAACCGTATCTTTCGATGCACTTATCTCTCCGACCACTTCACCGCCATCATCAAACATAGATAGCTTGTGTTCGAATGCTCTTTTTAAAGGATTTAAAATCTCCTTTTCCATAGACTTCTTGTATGCATTATCCAATCTTTCCATTTGATATATCTGTGCCTGGCCACTATAGTTAGAAAGAATTCTATCTTTCTTTTGTTGATAGGTATCTTCCATCCGATCTATCGCTTCAAAATCTAAATCCTTCTCTGAAAAATCATGATTACTATAGTCACCGTATGAATAAGAAATAGATTTTTTAAATCCATTTGCCGCCTCTGAAAATTCATCCATATACTCGTTTTCTAAAGAGCATTCATACATGTGTCGAGCACGTTCACTCACCTCTACCATAGCAGCATTTCGTTCTTTTTCAGTTGTTACTTTGCCTGTCTCTTTTAATTCTGATAAATTTCCCTGTCGAATGTTCTCCTTCAACGTAATTCTGTAATTAGGGTCTTTGTACTTTGCTGAATCCTCCATGTTAATAATCTTCATATCGCTATTCCTCCTTGAATAAAAATGTATTCCTTTACAACTTCATCTTTTGCACTTAATCATAAATGCATCATACTCGTGTTCTATTTTCATTTATTATCTCGTTCAATTTCTATATTTATCAATACTCTTGGCAAAAATAACATCATTCTGGCAAAAAACGGTAATTCATATCCATCTATTTGATTTATAATTATCTTAAGATTTTATTGTCGGGAGTATCGAAATGTATAGAATTGCCATATGTGAAGACGACGCTCTGTATGCTAAGCATCTTTCAAACGAAGTTGCAAAATGTTTTTCGGAGCTAAATGTTTCCATACAAACAAACACATTCCTGAACGCGGAAGATTTCTTAGAGAATCTCAACCGTTATGACCTATATTTTTTAGATGTATTGTTAGGTGATAAAAACGGAATAGATATTGCAAAAGAAATCCAGAATCGTTATGGGAAACAAATCATCATCTTTGTAAGCAGCCACGAATCTTCTGTATTCGATGCGATTCATCAATCTCCTTTTCGATTTATCCGAAAAGACAAACTACTACAGGAGCTTCCTGAAGCATGCGAAGCATATTTAAACAATCTTAGTATTACTCGTGACCATAAAGAGAAAAAAACGATTCTTATCACACAAAATCAATCCACAATTCTTATCCCGATTGACTCCATTTACTATTTAGAGTCAAAAGGTCACTATATTGATTTTGTTTGTTCAAACGAAACCTATCATATCCGCGGTGGATTTAAAGACTACAACGAATTATGCGAAAGCCTTGACTTTGGTCGTTCCGCGCAATCCTTTCTGGTTCATTTTAAATACGTTACCGGTATGTCTACTAATGATGTTACCCTAATCACGGGAAAAAAGTTTCCTCTTTCTCGTTCTCGTAAAAAAGAATTTCAGGAAAAATATATGCACTATCAGAGGTTAATACAATATGAATATTCTTTTTAATTTTATTGAATTTTTTGCTTGCTTTCTGCAAGAGGTTTGTCTCTTTTTATTTGTTAAATGTTTTCACGAACGTTCCTCAAAATTTATTTTTATACCTATGCTAGCCGGTTCTGCCCTGTCATATCTATTAACGTGCGTTCTCGAACATCAATTAGATAGTATTCCCGCATCAATGATTGGCGTTATTTTTGATGTTTTTCTTATCCATCTTTGGTTCACCGGGAGTCTTTTATCAAAAACTCTTTTGATTGTAATTTATAACATTTTAGACATTGCTTGCGGAACACTCACATATTTTGTTTTTTCTTGCATAAGCACGACCAATATTCCCTTAATATCTGTTCAGCCAACGGCAACCCGTGTTTACTTTATACTTTCCACGTATTTATTCGAGCTTGTTTTCATTTATTATTTAAAGAAATATCGTCAGTACAAATCTTCTCTTTTTACTGATACCGAATTATATATCTCACTTATTTTTTTCCTCTGTGATTTTATGATAATGATTGGTACATATCTTCTTTATTCAAAAACCGCACCCTACAGCATAAATCTTGCAATCGTATGTTGTAGCATCAGCGTTTTTATGATGATTTGCACTTTTTTCGTACTTTTGCTTCTTCATCGACTAAGTATAAAAAACAACGAACTGTTATCACAAGAGATCCTTAAAACACAAATTGAAGAGCAAAAGAAACTACTGAAAAGTCAGCATCAACAAACTACGCTTACCCGGTATCTTCGGCACGATTTAAAAAACATTCTTTTAAACTATCAGATTCTTTTATCAGACAACAAAAC
>JAILMB010000222.1 GCA_024692825.1 Lachnospiraceae bacterium
GGCTCTGTGGTTACATGAAAGGTTAGATCCATTACATTTCGTTCGGTTTCCGACATACGTAAATGTACGTAGTAACCACCGGTAGCTGAGGGGTAGTAATCCGATGTAATGGAATTTTCTTTTTTCATTTCTAATCCATTCTGTAAAAAGAAGGTTTTTACTTCTTCTTCGATTGCATCTGTGATTCGCTCTCTGAAAAGGTTTAGCGTATCTAATCCTTCGCTTGTAATGGTGTATTGGCTTTCATTGGCCCCTTGATCCATGTTTACCATATTGGTTTCCACTAAATCATTTAATATCTGTTGAATAGAGAAATAATCAGTGTAATTCCCTTCGATGAAAAAGCCGGTAATCTGTTGGTTACTTAGTGGAAAATCAGCTTTTGAAAGCAAATCTAGTGCAGTGATTTTATAAATAATATTGGACTCTGACATTAGATCAAAGCCTTTACAGCATCAGCAACTACACGAGAAACTCTAGGATCGAAAGCTTCTGGCATAATGAAGTCTTCATTTAGTTCTTCATCAGATACTAAAGATGCAATGGCTTCAGCTGCTGCAAGTTTCATTTCTTCTGTAATCTGTTTTGCACGTCCTTCTAAGGCACCTTTGAAGATTCCAGGGAAGGCAACAACGTTATTAATCTGGTTAGGGAAATCACTACGTCCGGTTCCTACGATTTTTGCTCCTGCAGCCTTTGCTTCATCAGGCATAATTTCTGGAGTAGGGTTTGCCATAGCAAAGATAATAGGATCCTGATTCATAGACTGAACCATTTCCTTTGTAACTGAATTTGGAGCAGAAACACCAATGAAAATATCAGCTCCAACTAAGGCATCTTTTAATGTACCTGAGATATCATCAGGGTTTGTTACCTTAAGCATTTCTTTTTTCATATCATTTAAGTTGTCTCTTGAAGAAGAGATGATTCCGGTTCGATCACAAAGAATTGCATGCTTAAATCCGTAGCGAAGAAGTAGTTTTGTAATGGCGATTCCAGCTGCACCGGCTCCATTTACAACAATTTTACATTCTTCTTTTTTCTTTCCTGTAATTTTAAGAGAGTTGATGATTGCTGAAAGTACAACGATTGCAGTACCATGCTGATCATCGTGGAAAACAGGAATATCCAAAGTAGCTTTTAAACGTTCTTCAATTTCGAAACAGCGAGGAGCTGAGATATCTTCTAAGTTAATTCCACCGAAAGTAGGAGCTAGGGCGGTTACAATCTTTACGATTTCGTCGGTATCCTGTGTATCAAGGCAGATAGGAAATGCGTTTACATCTCCGAATTCTTTGAATAATACACATTTTCCTTCCATAACCGGCATAGCAGCTTCAGGTCCAATGTTTCCTAATCCAAGAACAGCACTTCCGTCAGAAACAACGGCAATGGTATTTGCTTTTAAGGTGTACTTATAAGCCGCTTCTTTGTTTTCTGCAATAATGCGGCAAGGAGCAGCAACACCAGGGGTGTAGGCAACAGCTAAATCCTCTCTGGTCTTTACGCTAGCCTTAGCAGTAGTAGTGATTTTTCCGTTCCATTCTTCATGGAGTTTAACGGCTTTTTCATCGTTAGTCATGTTATTTCCTCCTATAATATATAATTACGCAAAATGTATCATAGCAAACTTAAAAAACCCTTGCAAGAAAAAGCAAATCTGAGTTATAATTCACATATAAATTTGGTCCTTGTCGTTTCTGACATTATTCCATAAATGAATGTGAACATAATTATTTTAAAATAAAGAGTATAAAAAAATGAAGGAGTTACTGTATGCGCGAAAAATACGAAACTTTATCAGCTACTGTTTTGAAAGATTTATGTAAAGTACGGGGGATTAAAGGCGTTTCAAAGATGAAAAAAGAGGAACTCATTGAAGCTATGCTCCGTCAGGATGAAATCGATGCAAAAAACAAGAGCGAATCTTCAGTAGAAAAGACTGCTGAGGGAAAGAAATCTTCAGAGGAGAAAAGAACTTCTGAAAAAAAGAATGCTTCAGAGGAGAAGAAGCCTTCGGAGGGAAAGAATTCTTTTGAGGAGAAGAAGTCTTCGGAAGAAAAAATGAAGGATAAAAAGGTGATTAAGAAGGTTGTAAAATCTACTCCTAATCAGCCCAATAAGGAAAAGCCTTCTACAAAAGAGAATACTTCCGCAAAAGAAGAGACATCAGGTGAAGAGGAGAAGGAGATTCCACATTATGATGATGAAAAGTCTTGCAGCGGTATCTTAGAAGTACTTTCTGAGGGCTATGGATTTATTCGTTGTGAGAATTACATGCCTGGAGAGAATGATGTCTATGTATCACCTTCTCAGATCCGACGGTTCAACTTAAAGACCGGGGATATTGTTACAGGTAGAACGAGAAAGAACAATCCAAACGATAAGTATGGTGCTCTTTTATTTATGAACGATATCAATGGATATACTCCGGAACAGGCTGCCAAACGTCCGAACTTCGAAGATTTAACTCCGATTTTTCCAGAGGAGCGAATTCGTCTTGAGAGACCGGGATGTTCGGTTGCAATGAGATTAGTAGATCTTATTTCTCCTATTGGTAAAGGACAGCGTGGTATGATTGTTTCTCAGCCAAAAGCAGGAAAGACTACATTATTAAAGCAGGTTGCAAAATCCATTACTGCAACAAATCCAGATATGCATTTGATTATTCTTTTGATTGACGAACGTCCAGAAGAAGTTACAGATATGAAGGAAGCCATCGAAGGAAGGAAAGTAGAAGTTATTTATTCTACTTTTGATGAGAAGCCAGAACACCATAAGAGAGTTTCTGAAATGGTTATTGAGCGTGCAAGAAGATTGGTAGAGCACGGAGAAGATGTAGTGATTTTATTAGATTCCATTACCCGATTAGCAAGAGCTTATAACCTTACGGTTCAGCCAAGTGGACGTACATTATCAGGTGGTTTAGATCCTGCAGCCCTTCATATGCCAAAACGTTTCTTCGGTGCAGCTAGAAATATGAGAGAGGGCGGTTCTCTTACCATTTTAGCAACTGCCTTAGTTGACACTGGAAGTAAGATGGATGATGTTGTATTCGAGGAATTCAAAGGAACCGGTAACATGGAACTTGTATTAGACCGTAAGTTATCAGAGAAGCGTGTGTTCCCGGCCATTGATTTAGCAAAATCAAGCACCCGTCGTGAGGACAAACTTCTTTCAAAGAGGGAACAGGATGCAATGGATATTATCCGTAAAGCGTTAAATGGCATGAGAAAAGATGATGCTGTTGAGAATATAATCAATATGTTTACCCATACCAAAAACAATGGGGAAGTAGTTGAATTAATTCTTCGTAGACGTATGATTTAGGCCTTGCGTTTGTATCATTTCTATGTTATTATTGACATGCTGTTTTTCGGGATGAATAGCAATGCGTGTAACGCATGTACATATAAATTAGTTTTAGTGAGGTGAAAATCATGAGACAGGGTATCCATCCAGATTATTATCAGGCAACCGTTACCTGTAACTGCGGAAATACTTTCGTAACAGGTTCTACAAAGGAAAACATTCACGTAGAAATTTGTTCTAAGTGTCATCCATTCTACACTGGTCAGCAGAAAGCTGCTCAGGCACGTGGACGTATCGACAAGTTCAACAAGAAATACGGTATTTCGTAGAAGATTTAATAAGAATGTTAAGGTTGAGGTTTTTCGTAATCTCAACCTTTTTTCTTTCATAGGAGGCTTATGAGTTATTCAGGTATTGGTGGGCAGGCTGTTATGGAAGGCGTAATGATGCGAAACGGCAGAAACTATGCTGTGGCAGTACGTTTGACAGACGGCACAATTAATGTAGATAAAAAGAAGATGAAAAACGATGGGGCAACCATCAATAAAATTCCAATTGTGAGAGGAATATATTCCTTTGTAAATTCCTTAGTAGTAGGACTTGGGTCTTTAATGTCTTCAGCCTCTTATTTTGAAGATGAGGATGAAGTAAAACCACAGACAAAGGAAGAAGAAAAAAAAGCAGAGAGAAGAGAAAAGCTGGAAATGGGTGGAACACTTTTGTTTTCTATAGTGTTAGCCTTGCTTTTATTTATGGTATTACCTTTTTATGGTTCCAAGCTTTTTGGGTATGTGATTTCTTCCGACCGAATTTTAGCCGTGATTGAAGGCATTTTGCGTGTTATCGTATTTTTAGTCTATATCCTACTGATTGGAAAGACTGAGGATATTCACAGAGTGTTTATGTACCACGGTGCAGAACACAAATGTATCAACTGTATTGAACATGGATTGGAACTTACGGTAGAAAATGTACGAAAATCCTCTAGATTTCACAAACGTTGTGGAACGAGTTTTATTTTTATCGTTTTGATTATTAGTATTTTTGTATTTATGTTTATTCAGTCAGATTCAAGATTGATACAATTGGTACTTCGAATAGTATTTGTTCCTCTGATTGCAGGTGTCTCTTATGAGTTTATTCGATTGGCAGGACGAAGTGAAAATGCTTGTGTGAATCTATTGAGTAAACCGGGATTGCTTTTACAACGACTTACCACTGCAGAACCGGAAGATGAAATGATTGAGGTAGGTATTAAATCAGTAGAAGCAGTATTTGATTGGAAAAGTTTTTTGTCCAAGGAGAATTCATGACCTATTTTGATGCAGTAAAATATGGTATAGAAAAATTAGAAGAAGCCCAGGTGCCAAATGCCCGTTTTGATGCAGAGGAATTACTGCTTTTTGTGGCGGATTTTAGTAAGTCAGATTATCTGCTTCATAAAATCGATGAAATCAAAGAAGAGGAACTTCTTTCTTATAAGGAAGTAATCGAAAAGAGATGTAAAAGAATTCCACTGCAACATATTATTGGCGTGCAGGATTTTATGGGTCTTATGTTTGAAGTAAACGAAGATGTTCTTTGCCCAAGACTTGATACAGAATCGGTTGTGGAAAAAGCCTATGATTTAATCGATGCCTACGAAAGTCCAAAGATTCTGGATTTATGTACCGGTAGCGGATGCATTGCTGTCAGTATGTATCACCACGTTAAAAAGCAAAAGAAAAAGGTCGCTGTATACGCAGTAGATGCTTCGGAAAAAGCCCTAAACGTGGCAAAGAAAAATGCATTGAACAATCGGGCTTATATTGAGTTTTTCTTAGGAGATTTATTTGAACCTGTTTCAGATGAATCCTTTGATATGATTATTTCAAACCCGCCTTATATTCCATCTTTAGTAGTGGATGGCTTAATGCCGGAAGTAAGAGATCATGAGCCGAGAATGGCCCTTGATGGAGATGAGGATGGATTGAAGTTTTACCGATTGATTTCAAAAGAAGGAAAGCATCACTTACATGAAGGTGGTGTCTTGATATTTGAAATTGGATTTAATCAAGGAAAAGATGTGGAAACCATTATGAAAAATGACGGATATTTAGATGTTACCATCCAGAAGGATTTAGCGGGAAATGACCGAATTGCCTTCGGCCACTTGTAGCGTTGCAAAAAATGTAGTAAGATAACCCGTGCTTTTAGGAGGATAATTATGTTTGATAAATTAGAAGATTTGTTGCTCCATTATCAGGAGATTATGAATATGTTAAGTGAGCCGGATGTGGCAAATGATTCCAAAAGATTTCAGAAACTTATGAAGGAACAGGCGGATTTAACACCCATCGTAGAGGCTTACGAAGAGTATAAGCAGTGCAAGCAGACCATTGAAGATTCTTTGGCTATGTTAGATGAAGAATCTGATGAAGAAATGCGTGAACTTGCAAAAGAAGAGTTAAATGAGTCAAAGGATCGAGTAGAAGAATTAGAAGATACCTTAAAGATTTTACTTTTACCTAAGGATCCTAATGATGATAAGAACGTAGTTGTAGAAATCCGTGCCGGAGCAGGTGGAGATGAGGCTGCTTTATTTGCTGCTGAGATTTACCGTATGTATGCTCATTATGCGGAAGGTCGTGGATGGAAAATCGAAGTATTAGAGTCTGAAGAAACCGGTATCGGTGGAATGAAGAGCATTAACTTTATGGTAAGTGGAAGTGGTGCTTATTCCGTATTGAAGTATGAGTCAGGTGTTCATCGTGTACAGCGAGTTCCTGAAACAGAGTCAGGCGGACGTATTCATACTTCTACCATTACGGTTGCAGTAATGCCAGAAGCTGAAGACGTAGATATTGAAATCAATGAAAATGATATCCGTATCGACGTTATGCGTGCATCAGGAAACGGTGGTCAGTGTGTAAATACAACCGATTCTGCAGTACGTTTAACTCATTATCCTACAGGTATTGTTATTTATTCTCAGACTGAAAAATCTCAGCTTCAGAATAAGAACAAAGCCTTTGCTTTATTAAAAACAAAATTATACGATTTGGAATTACAGCGTCAGCAGGCTGAAGCTTCTGCAGAGCGTTTGTCACAGATTGGTACAGGTGATCGAAGTGAAAAGATTCGTACCTATAACTTCCCACAGGGGCGTGTAACAGATCATAGAATTAATCTTACTTTATATAAGTTAGATAAGATTATGAATGGTGATATTCAAGAGATTTTAGATGCCTTGATTGCAGCAGATCAGGCAAAACGTCTTTCTAAGATGAACGAAGCAGTTTAAAAGATAGAGAGTAAATGATACAAAGGGGGACCTATGGCAGGAAAGTATCAGAAAAAAATCTCCGATTCGAATGATGATTACTCCACAGAGGGTATGATGTATGGTGGTGCAATAGGACTGGTGTTCTTTGTGATATTTCTCATATCGGGACATCTAAGCTATGGTGCTCTTTGTATTTTCATAGGGGTAGTTGTTGGAATGCTTATAGGCATGTCAAAGAAAAAGCCTCATAAGAAGACAAAAGTAGATGAAGAGGTAGAGGCATATAAGCAGTTGGATATGAAACGAAATGTATTCTTTCAAGATCGAACAGTAAGACCTTATAACCCTACACTTAAACGTCCGGTGCTTCGTACTCGAATTGCAAATGGAGAGCAGATGGCTGGCTTTATTGATTTGCGAACGGGAAAGTTTGAAGAAGCTATGCTGATTTCTGATGAGGAAGACTTGAAAGAGTTTATGAGGCGTTATCAAATTAAATCAAGAACAGATATTCAAGATGGTCTATAGAATTTCTATAGACCATTTTTATGTCCTTTTTTTGGGACATCATAATGTTATAATAGGAAGTATCTAAATAGTAGGGGAAATCAAAGAACCATAATAAGGGAAATCAGAGAGTTATAGTAAGGATAATAAGAGAGCCCTAATAAGGAAAAACAGAGAGTCATAGTAAAGATAATAAGAGAGCCCTAATAAAGAAAATCAGTGGGGAATATGAAGAGAAATTTCAGAAAATTTGAAGAAGGGAATTACATATGTCAGTTTCGTTTTTAGTTGGAAATTCAGGTAGTGGGAAGTCCACCTACCTATATCATAAAATCATAGAAGCTTCTCTAGAACACCCTGAGAAGCGATATTTTTACATTGTTCCGGAACAGTTTACCATGTCCACTCAACGAGCATTGGTATCTGCTCATCCGGATCATACCATCATGAATATTGATGTTCTTAGTTTTCATAGATTAGCCTATCGTATTTTTACCGAGCTTGGATATGATAACTTATCGGTGTTAGATGATACAGGAAAGAATCTGATTCTACATAGGATTGCTGTAAAAAATGCTGATCAGTTTCCACTTCTTGGAAAGAAGCTGAAAAGACCAGGCTACATCGATCAGATGAAGTCTTTGATTTCTGAGTTGACACAGTATCATATTTCTCCGGAGGAGTTTTCTGGAATGGGAGATCTTTCAGGTATGCCACCGGCTTTTTCTATGAAGACCAAAGAGGTTTCCTTTATGTATGAAAGCTTTTTGGATTTCATTAAGGATAGCCATATTACCTCTGAGCAGATTCTAGAACTTTTAGCCCAGGTGATTGAGGAGTCTTTGGTAGCAAAGGATGGTATTTTCGTCTTTGATGGTTTTACAGGTTTTACTCCATTACAGAATGATGTAGTAGAGAAGCTTATGAGGATTTCTGAGAAGATGATTTTTTCCATAACCATGGATCCAGAGGATAAGCCTTATTTTTCTTATGAGGACTATGAGCTGTTTGCCATGAGTAAAAAGTATATGTCCACCCTTCGTATGTTAGCTCAAAAGACTTCTACTGAAGTAGAGGAGCCTATGGTACTTTCTCTTTCAGAGACATCCCGTTTTTCAAAGGATTCTGCTATAGGTTTTTTAGAAGAGAACATTTTTAGAGATGAAAGAAGGGGCTATGAGAAGGATGCTAGTGATGAGATTTCTATCTATCGATTGGATACTCCTAGAGATGAATTAGAGTTTTGTGCGAATCAAATTCGAAATCTTGCCTTGGAAAAGGGATATCGCTATGGAGAGATTGCTATCGTATGCGGAGATGTTTCCATCTATAAGAATTATATTCCGGAGATCTTTTCAAAGTATGAGATTCCTGTGTTTACCGATGTGTCTTTGGAGCTTTCCTATCAGCCTGCCGTAGAGTTTTTACTCTCTTTCTTAGAAGTAATGGATAAGAATTTCAACTATGAAAGTATTATGCATTTAATGCGAACTTCTCTATTGGGCTATTCCATGGAAGAGATGGATTTGTTTGATTCATATCTATATCGGTCAGGAATAGTTGGCCGTAAAAAATATGAGCATATTTTCACTGTTCGCCCAAAGGAATTCAGTGAAGAGGAGCTATTACAAATAGACGAAATTCGAAGAGACTTTATGGAAAAGTTGGGGGACGGAGCTAATGTCTTCACTTCGGATTCTACCATCTTAGAAAAATCAAAAGCCATTCGCCTTTTGTTCGAGAGATTTTCCATTGCAGAAAAGATGGAAGAAAAAAGTGCTTATTACATGGAACTAAAGGACGAGGTTCGCAGTCAGGAATACGGACAGATTATTGGCATTATTGAAGACTTACTGTTGAAGATTGATGATGTGCTTGGAGATGAAGTCGTTAGTGCAAAGGAGTATTCTGATTTATTAAGAGCGGGATTTTCTGCAGCAAAGATTGGTGTGATTCCACCCTTGTCTGATGGCGTTGTGTTAGGTGATCTAGAGCGTACAAGACTTGAAAACATCAAGGTTTTATTCTTAATTGGAGCAGTGGATAGTCTTATTCCAAAGACCTCTTCAGGAGCTGGAATACTGACGCAGAATGAGCGCATGCTTCTAAAGGATTCGGAATACGAATTGGCACCTACAGAAAGAGAACGGTCCTTTATGCAAAAATACTACCTCTATCAGGTTCTTACAAAGGCATCGGAAAAGATCTTTGTGACTTATCACAGATTGGATGCTTCTTTGGCAGCGGCGAGAAAGTCTTATTTGATTTCTGTTATTGAAGAATTATTTCCAGGGGTATTTGCTGTGGATGCAAATAAAACTATGGGAGATTTGGACTGGATTTCTACCTATCCTCAATGCAAGAACCGATTCATTGAATTATGTCACGAATTTATAACAAGAGGTTCTTTGGAAGAAGAGGAGACAAAGACTTTCTATGGACTTTTGACTTATATGAAGGCGGAGCATGAAAAAGACTTAAATACGATTTTGTCCGGAGTATTTTTCAAATTTGAAAATGATCCGATTTCAAGAGCGTCAGCAAGAGCCTTAAATGGAGGAGATGTTTCCGTCAGTGTCAGCAAATTAGAACAGTATGCAAACTGTGCCTATGCCTACTTTTTACAGTATGGGTTACGCCTTCAGGAAAGACGAGAACATGCCTTTGAGACTTATGACATTGGAAATATGTATCACGAAGCTTTGAATCGTTTTTCTTTATTAATGAAGGAGAATCACACTTCCTGGAAGGATGTATCAGAAGAGAAGGTGAGTGTGTATTTGCACCAGGCTATAAAGGATACCTTTGATACCTACGAAAAAACAGAGGTATATGAAAAGGCGAGAGAGGTCTATATTTTACATCGTATGGAAGAGACACTAAAGCGTACGGTCTGGGCCATTATGCGCCAGGTTCGACAGGGGAATTACGAGCCAAAACACTTTGAAGTAAAGCTTAGAGATATCAGTGATGCTTCCGCTTTGACCTACGAATTAAGTGACGATGTTCATCTACACTTAGATGGTAAAATTGATCGAATTGATACCTATGAAAAAGATGACAGTGTCTATGTAAAGATTATTGATTACAAGTCAGGAAATAAAGATTTGGATTTCCTTCAGATGTACTATGGACTTCAGATTCAATTGGTGTATTACATGGGAGCTTGCATTAATGGATTTTCTAGTGAATATCCCGACAAATCCATTCGACCGGGAGCAATGTTTTATTATCATTTAGATAATCCATTTGTAGCAGCAGGATCAGATCCTGAAGTTGAAATGTCGATTTTAAAAGAGTTGAAGCCAAAGGGATGTATCAATGAAGAAGATGATTCCATTGAAGGAATTGACGATGCCTTTTATAAGGGAGATGTGGATGAGTCTTTGGTTTGCAATATGAAGAAGAATAAGGATGGCAGTTTGCATAAAAAATCCCAAACCATTCCGCAAAAAGACTTTGATTACCTTATGGAGTTTGTGCAAAAAAAGGTTCTTGAAACAGGAGAAGAAATCGCTAAGGGAAATATTCCGGTTTCTCCATATAAAAAGGGAGATGCATCGGGATGCAGCTATTGTCCGTATCATGGAGTATGTGGATTTGATATTGGATTAGATGGATTTGAATACAAAAAAATGGATCCAACCCTTACATCACAATCTGCTTTTGAACGTATTAAGAAGGAAATGGCAGGAGAGGAAGAGGCCAATGAATAGGTTTACGCCAGAACAACAAAAAGTTATAGATGTACGAGATAGAGATGTACTTGTTTCTGCTGCGGCCGGCAGTGGTAAGACGACGGTATTAGTAGAACGAATCATTCAAAAAATATCAAATGAAGAGGATCCTTGCGACATTGATCATATTTTAGTAGTGACATTTACGAAAGCTGCCGCAAAAGAAATGCGTGAAAAAATTCGTACTGCCATTGAGGAAAAGTCCAGGAATAATCCTACCAATACCCATTTGAAGAAACAGGCTTCGTACGTATTTCATTCACAGATTACAACCATTGATAGCTTTTGTAATTACATCGTGAAGAACTACTTTTATACCATAGGAGTAGAACCGGATTTCCGTATTTTGGATAATGGGGAATATACCCTAATGGAAGCAGAGATTATGGATGAGGTGTTAGAAGAAGCTTATGGGACAAAAGACCCTGCCTTTATTCGTTTTGCAGATGCTTATGGAAAAGGAAATTCCGATCAGGCCATTGCAAATATGATTCTTTCTGTTGCAAAGGAAGCAATGACAAATCCATGGTCTATGGAATGGCTGGATGGGCTGCGAAAGCCCTATGAGATTTCAACTGTAGAAGAGTTAGAAAACAGTGAAATGGTACAGGAGATTCTAAGCTTTGCAAAGGAGAAAATCCACAGTTATAAAACTGCCTTAGAGCCTTTCTACCATGAGCACACAAATCGCGGGATAACCACTTCCTATGAGAAGGCTCTACTAGGGGATTATGAAATGTTAAAGGAGATGGATGAGGCCACCGGCTACAATGAGCTGTGTGATTGTTTCCTTCGAATGTCTTTTGCCGGATTTGGAACAGGCAGGGGAAAGAATGATCTATCTGATTTTCGTAGTGAGTTTAAAGTCTTACGAGATGAATACAAAACAGTATTACAAAAGGATTTAGCTTCTTATTTTACAGCATCCATTGAGGATGTACTTTCTTCCATTGCTACACAAAGACAGACCGTTGAGATTCTAATTACCATGGCAAAAAAGTTTCTGGAAAAACGTCATGAGTATCTGGATAAAATGAATGCCTGGGACTTTAGTGATATTGAGCATTTTGCACTGGAGGTTTTAGTAGATCCTTTAACCAAAGAACCTCGTGAAGCTGCCATAGAGTTACGTGATTATTATGATGAAATCATGGTGGATGAGTATCAGGACTCAAACTATCTTCAGGAAGAGATTCTTCGCAGTATTACGGGAGAACGGATTGATAGAAACAACTATTTCATGGTAGGTGATATCAAGCAGAGTATCTATCGATTCCGTCAGGCAAGACCGGAGATTTTTGGCGAAAAATATGACACGTTTACCACAGAGGATTCGAAACAGCAAAAGATTGAATTGGATAAGAACTTCCGTAGTAGACATCAGGTCTTAGAAGCAACCAATGAAGTTTTTATGGAGCTTATGAGTAAGAGTGTGGGAAATGTTTCCTACAACGAAAGTGTCTCTTTGAAAACAGGAGCAGACTACTATCCAAATCCCGATGATAAGGTGTATCAGACAGAGATTATGATTGGCATCAAAGACAAAGAAGCAATGTCGGAATTTGAATTCGAAGACAAGTCGGAGTTAGAAGCTGTTATGGTGGCAAATCGTATTTCAGATTTAATGAAAACCTTCCAGGTCTATGACAAGGATTTGAAAGTACAGCGTCCCATAAAATATTCCGATATTGTAATTCTTTTGCGTAGTCATTCCGATGATCAGACTTATACTGATGTGTTAAACAGCAGAGGAATTCCATGTTACGCAGAAAAGTCCAAGGGATATTTTAATTCCCATGAAGTGCAAACGGTTATGTCTTTTTTACAAATTTTAGATAATCCAAGACAAGACATTCCCTTAGCAACGGTATTGCATTCGAATATGTTTGGGCTTACCAACGAGGAACTGTCAAAGATTCGTTTAGCCTATCCAAAGGATAGTTTTTATAAAGCAGTTTTTCTATATGGAAAAGAGCATGAGGAAGATTCCAAATTAAAATCATTTTTAGATTTGTTTACAGAACTTCGCAGTATGATTGACGATACTCCGATTCATGTGATTTTACAAAAAATTTATGAAAAGACAGAGTATGTAACCTATGTTTATTCTCTTCCAGCAGGAGAGTTACGCAGAGGGAATTTATACAAGCTGATTGATCTTGCCATAAACTTTGAGACCACTTCGTTTAAGGGGCTGTTTCGTTTTTGTAATTACATCGATAAGTTACAAAAATATGAATCTGATATGGGTGAGGCAGAGCTTCTTGGAGAAGAGGATGATGTGGTTCGCATTATGACCATTCACCACAGTAAGGGACTAGAATTTCCGGTTGTATTTTTAGCAGGAATTTCCAAGTCCGTCAACCTAAAAGATGCTTCTGGTACTATGGTGTTACACAGTCATAAAGGAATTGCTTTAGATGAGATTTCACCAGAGCGTAGAACCAAAAAATCTACCCTTATGAAAAAATATATTGAAGGTGCTATTAAACGGGATTCCCTTGGAGAAGAAATGCGAGTTCTCTATGTTGCGATGACAAGAGCAAAGGAAAAGCTGATTTTATCCGGCACATACGAGGCAGAGAAAATTCCAGCTCCACTAGAGGGTAGGTTTACGGATGAAATGCGACTAAAGAACAGTGGTTACGGCGGTTGGATGCTTCCGATTTTATTAAGGAATGAATCTGACTATCTGGTTACGACATATGAGGCAAAGGATTTAACCTATTCAGAAGTTATGGATGGACTAAAAAAAGATGCCTTACGAGAAGATTTATTAAATCTATCAGAGCTAAAAGATGATGGGATATACGAACTGTTATCAGAGCGTTTTCAAAAAGCCTATCCTTATCAGACGACCTATGATTTCAAGGGAAAATATTCTGTCTCCGAATTAAAGCATCGTGCCATGGATTTAAATGAAGAAAAGGATGCGGTGGAACTATTTTCAAGGGAAGAGAAAACAATGCCTTCAGAGCCTAATATGGGCGCGAAAAAAGGTACTGCCATGCATCGGTTTATGGAATGTTTTAATTTCTCTTTGCTCCATGAAGAAAACATTTTAGAAAAAGAATTAGAGCGTGTAAGAGAAAAGAAATTAATGTCAGAAGAAGATATTGATTTATTAGACGAACAGAAATTAAAAACATTTTTGTCCTCTGACTTGGCAAAAGAAATGAGTGAAGCTGCGTCGAAAAAGATGCTCTTAAAAGAACAGCCATTTGTTATGGGAGATACTCCAAAGAACTTACTTAAGGATTTATATCCGGAGAAAGAATTCGAAGACGGTGAGGATGTTCCTCTTGTTTTGGTTCAGGGAATTATCGATGCTTTTTATATCACAGAGGAAGGAATGGTTCTTGTGGATTATAAAACAGATCGAATTTCATCAGGAGAAGAGTTGATTGGGCGATATAAAGAACAGATGGATTTGTATCAAAAAGCAATCGAGCAGTCCTACCATAAAAAAGTTATAAAAAGAGTGTTGTATTCTTTCTCTTTAGGAGAAGAAGTGGTATTATAATCGAGCGACTTTTAATGAAGGAGAATGAATGATGTACGATGATATTTGTGTAGATACATTTTTGAAAAATCAGTTGCAGTTGTTTCCGGAACCGGTTGCGGAAACTGAAGAAGAAGCATTGTATTTTTTAGAAGATGTTTGTGCAGTTGTTTGTGATAATAAAAAAGATGTGATTCGTTACATGAAGGATATGCTTGATGTAAGTGGATTATCTGAAAATGAAATTCTTGCAGCAGAGGAAGTATTCCACTTGCCTGATGGAAGATTTATGATTGTTGAGGGATAAGAAATGAAGAAAAAGATAATTGCAGTGTTTACGCTGATTTTTGTCCTTGTTTCTTTTTCAGGATGCACCATAGGAGAACATCAGGTTTACTTTACGGGTGGTACTGGATTTTCAAATGTCTTTCGAATAGGAGATATGAAGTGCTCGAAAAAAGAAGCCCTATTGTATTTGGCAACCTATAAGAATTTATATGGAACGGTTGGAGAGACTTCCCTTTGGTCCGATGGATTTCAAACAGATACCATTGAGGAATCCATTAAAGCAGGTGTGTTGGCACATTTAACGAGAGTATACTCTTTGAATATTTACGCTGAAGAAAATGGAATTACACTTACTGAAAATGAAACTCTAGCAGCACAAAAAGCAGCAACAGAATATTTTAATGGATTAGAAAAAAACGATCGGAAAGACATCGGTGTAAAAGAGTCTGATATTGAAAAAATCTATGAACGGTATGTATTAGCAGAGAAGGTTTACTTCCAGTTAATGGATCAGGTAGATGAAGAAGTATCAGAAGATGAAGCTCGAATTATGGATGCCTATGTATTGTTTACTACAAGCCAGGAGAATGCTCTTACCGTAATGAATGCATTAAGTGCAGGTGGTTCGTTTGAAACCTTACTTGGCACTTATGGAGAAGGAGACAAGACACTTCAGTCCATTGGAAGAGGAACTTATTCCACTGAAGTTGAAGATGTTATTTTCCAGTTGGATGACGAAGAAATTTCTGAATGTATCCAAACGGATGAAGGATATTATTTTGTTGAGTGCGTTGACAAATACAACGAAGAACTTTCTGAAACCAATAAAGCAAATGTTATTTCAAAAAGAAAAGAACAAGTAATTTCAGATATGATTTCAGAACAAAATGTAAATTATTATTCTGAATTAAATACTCGTCTTTGGGAAAATTTAAAAGTGGATGAAGACGTAGTTACATCAAACTTTTTTACCGTGTTAGAAAATTATATTTCATACTAAAAAGAAAATGAATTTAAATTGAAAAAATTTAAATTCATTTTTTTTATTTTCTGTTATTGCAATTTATACAAAAAATTATTTCAATTAAATATAAATTTTCAAAAACTTTCTATTTTACTTTTTTATTATCAGAGTTATAATAACTTTTGAATAAAGATGATTTTTTTGTATGACAACATTGTACATACGGAGAGGAGTTACGAAATGGACGCAAAGACAAAAAAGACTACTACTGCAGCAACTGTAAAGGCAGACATCGCTAAGACAGCAGCAGAACTTGCAGAAGGAAGCAAGAAGACAGCAGAGGAAGTTAAGAAGGCAGCTACAAAGGCTACTGAGACTGTTAAAAAGACAGCAGCTTCTGCAGCAAAGAAAACAACAGCTGCAAAGAAGACAACTACTGCTAAAAAGACAACAGCAGCAAAGAAGACTACAGCAGCTAAAAAGACTACTGCTACAAAGAAGACTGCAGCTGCAAAGAAAGATCCTAAGGTTAATGTTTATCTTCAGTTCGCTGACAGAAACTACGACATCAATGATCTTATCAAAAAAGTACAGAAGGCTCAGAAGAACGGAAAGAAGTATGACATCTATCTTAAACCAGAAGAGTGCAAAGCTTATTTCGTTGTAGACGGAAGTGCTGGAGATATTGAAATCTAATTTGAATTTTTACGAAGGCTAAGATTTTCTTAGCCTTCTTTTTTTATGCAAAAATGAGTGCTAAATTTTTGAAAAAGATATGCTTTAATTTTATGAAAAAGAAAGCGCTAAATTTTTGAAAAAGATATGCTTTAATTTTATGAAAAAGAAAGTACTAATTTTTATGAAAATAGGTCTATTAAAAAAGAGAAGGCACATTAAGAAATTTTAAAATCCAATTTCTTAAGAGCCTTCTCTTAAAAAGTTATTTATAATTTAAATTTTGTAACCAATCACTTCTCACAATTATTTTGCAAGTAACATCATAATTTCATTGGAACGATTTACAAATTCCTGCATTGCTTCTGGAGCAAGAGG
>JAILMB010000233.1 GCA_024692825.1 Lachnospiraceae bacterium
GAGTGTTTTGGTATTGGATACAAAATGGAATTTGATGAACGTCTTATGATTCCAGATATGTCTTTAAGTTTTAATGAAGGTTGTGTTCAGGTTCCTGGATGGCAGTCAAGTAATGATGCGAAAAGTTATACCCATGCCATCCTTATGGCGTTGGCGAAAGAGTATGATTTTAGTTTGGATACTCCTTATGAAGACCTTCCTGCAAACATTCGAAAGATGTTTATCTATGGATTTGACCGGGAAGTGAAAGTTCCTTACAAAGGAAAGTTTGGAGAAGGAATCTATGATGTGCATTTTGAAGGCTTGATTGCAAACTCTCATAGAAGATATCGTGAAACAAAGTCAGAACTTTCAAAACAGTCCTTCGAAGAATATATGGAGATTTCTCCCTGCCCACTCTGCCAGGGACAACGTTTGAAGAAAGAATCCTTGGCAGTTACGGTGGCAGATAAAAATATCTATGAAGTAACAACGATGCCAATTCGTAATCTTCAAACTTATTTAGAGGAAATGGAGTTAAGTGAATATCAGAAAAATGTTGGCCGATTGGTGTTGAAGGAAATCAAAGGCCGTGTGGGATTTTTGAACGATGTAGGTCTTGACTATTTATCTTTGTCTAGAGCCACAGGTACTCTTTCAGGAGGGGAAGCACAGCGAATTCGATTAGCAACCCAAATTGGATCTGGATTAGTAGGTGTTTGCTATATTTTGGATGAGCCAAGTATTGGATTGCATCAAAAAGACAATGACAAGCTTTTGAATTCACTAAAGGGACTTCGGGATTTGGGAAACACTCTGATTGTGGTTGAACATGATGAGGACACCATGAGAGAAGCGGACTATATTGTGGATATCGGACCTGGCGCAGGAGAACACGGTGGAGAAGTAATTGCCTGTGGAACTGCAGAAGAAATTATGAAGGAACCGAAATCCATTACGGGACAGTACCTGTCCGGAAAGAAAAAAATTCCTGTACCAAAGGAAAGAAAAAAACCTACAGGATTTTTACAAATCAAAGGTGCTACTGAACATAATTTAAAAAATGTAGATGTGGATATTCCTCTTGGTGTAGTAACTTGTATTACAGGTGTTTCTGGGTCAGGTAAGAGTTCGCTAATCAATGAGGTGCTCTATAAGAGCTTGGCAAAGAAATTAAATCGTGCTCATAAAATTCCTGGGGCTCATAAGAAAATCTTAGGGATGGAGCAGCTTGATAAAGTCATAGCTATTGACCAGTCTCCAATTGGCCGTTCTCCACGTTCTAACCCGGCGACCTATACAGGAACCTTCGATTTAATTCGTGATTTATTTGCAGCAACAGCCGATGCGAAGGCGAGAGGATATAAAAAAGGAAGATTCAGTTTTAATGTTAAAGGCGGCCGGTGTGAGGCCTGCTCTGGTGATGGAATCGTTAAAATTGAAATGCATTTTTTGCCGGATGTATATGTCCCTTGTGAAGTGTGTCAGGGAAAACGATATAACCGGGAGACCCTTGAGGTGAAATACAAGGGAAAATCCATTTATGACGTGCTAAATATGACAGTGGAAGAAGCGGTAGAGTTCTTCAAAAATGTCCCTTCCGTAAAGAGAAAAATTGAGACTTTAAATGACGTAGGATTGGGATATATTCGATTAGGACAGCCTTCAACGGAATTGTCAGGAGGAGAAGCACAGCGTATTAAATTAGCTACGGAGCTTTCCAGAAGAAGTACAGGAAAGACGATTTACATTTTAGATGAGCCTACCACAGGCCTACATTTTGAAGATGTAAATAAGCTGGTACAAATTTTGCACAAGCTTTGCGAAGGAGGAAATTCTGTAGTTGTAATTGAACATAATCTAGATGTGATAAAGACTGCGGATTATATTATTGATTTAGGCCCGGATGGAGGAGACAGAGGTGGAGAGATTGTCGCTATGGGAACGCCTGAAGAGGTAGCAAAAGTGAAGAATTCTTATACCGGTCAATACGTGAAGAAATATTTAAAATAAAAAACATAAGCAAAAGACCTCGCTATTGGTTATTGATATGTACCCAGTAGCGGGGTCTTTGTGTCTGATATGTGTCTTTTGTGATGTTAGAATATCCCTTATTAGTGAGAAATGAAAATTGCCTTAAAAAGGGAGATACCATATGAAGAATTCATGGATGAAAAAAGCTTTGGTGAGTGTAATCTTATTTGCAATAGCAATCACTTCTGTTCCCTATGGACTGATAGCGGAAGCAGCTGCAAAAGATACGACTGAAGCAGTGTCTGTAGTGTTAAATGGTGTTGTGACAGATGAGGACAACCGTCTACCGGGAGGAACTTATACCTTAGAAGCGGACACTACCTTTTCTGGAAATGGAGACCTTTGGACTTTTGAAAAAAAGACGGTAATTGATTTGAATGGTCACACCCTGACATTAGATGGAGTGACTCTAAGTATTGAAACAGGCGAATTGTCCATTACTGATAGTATAGGAAATGGCCAAATCTATTCTGAAAATTCCCAACTTTTTCATATTACTTATAAAAGAAGCAGAACATTATCTTTTGAAAATGTTCTGCTTGTGTATGGTGGAACTGACACAACGATGTTACCCGTTTGGGCAGAGTGTCAGATTTTTTTGTTTGATTCATCTATTCAGACAACTTCAGAATATGCAGTGTACGCAGGCGGGGATTTGTGGTTATGGGGAGCAACATTTTCTGGTTTCACAAACGCTGAAGTTATATTAGGAATAGACGGAGAATTATGTTATTTCGAAGGCTATGAAACTTGTCAAAATCCAATTCAGGTAAGTTTAAAAGGGGTGGATTTATCTGAGGCATGCTCGAAGAGTTTGATTGTTCCTTCGGAGAATGGAAATGTACCTCGTTCTATTACGGATATTGTTACCTTTACAGAACTCCCGGAAAACTGCCAGATTAGGTATCTAAATGGAGAGTATGATGCCATATCTCTTCCTCTAATAGAACTAAGTGGATCCTATGACTTAGGAGATAATATGTTCCCAGGGATTTCCTTGGACGAAACAGGATCCTATCAGATGGGGAATGCCTATTATAAATTGACTGGAAATGTTTCCTTTTCTTCTGAAGCAGTAGATGGCGGAGAATTTTTAAATATTTTCTTAGCAGATGGCAAGGAAGTAATTTTGGATTTAAATGGATATACCATTAATATTGATACGATGACAATCCGAGCAGAGAGTGGAAACTTTACTTTGATAGATACCGTGGGAGGCGGCATATTAAATGGAGGATTCTATTTTGATGGTAGGGGAGGCTCTTTTCAAATGGATTCCGGTACCTATAACATTATAGAAAATCCGCGTGTAAAACCTATGCGAAATATTCCATTTTTGCTCTTTGGATATTCTAGATTTACCATAACGGGAGGAAGTATCAACTGCTATTATTCAACTGCAGAAATGATAGAGGGAATGACTCCTATTATTGATATTAATGGTGGAGAAATTAATTTTTATCCAAAGAAAAACAATTCGGGTCACGTTGATATGTTTCAGGTTGGAAGTTACAAAAGAGATGCAGTTAGTGTAACTGGTGGCACAATACGTATGCAGGGTACAGGCGTCATGAATATGTTTAATTTACTGGAAGGTAATTTAGACATCTCTGGTGGAAATTTTATTTTGAAATATGAGGGGAGTAATGAAAGCTGTTTTGAGAAATCTGCATTAGTAAATAGTGAATTTAGCATGAATGTAAATGTATCCGGAGGCAGTTTCACTACAAATACTACCCACTGTTTTGTGAATTCTAGTTATAAGAGTGACACTCCATTGATGCATTTTTCGGGATGCCCAGCGTTTCATGTTGCAAAATACGATTATTCTTCTAAATTGCATTGGGGACGGAAGGATTCTGTGCTAAACAGTATTGAAATAAAAACGGATTTCAATATTGGAAGAAAACTAAATTACTATGCTGAAAAAACTCCTACAGAAGAAACGCCTATTATCTTTGTGCGAAATTGGACACAAAATCGTGGCGAAGAAGATCCCTCAGATGTAATGAATATATATTTACCTGAAGATAAAGTCTGTACACCGGTAGTTTCCGATGGAAATGTCACAAGTGGCACGATTTTCGATGCGCCAGAACCGGAACCTGAATATGTGGACGGTTTAAGGGTATATGAATTAAGCGGTAATTATAGTTTGCCAAACCTGGAAGTGCCCAATACAACTGCTCAGGATACTGCTGATAAGTATAATTGGGCAGATGGCTATTATCGATTGACCGGGAATACTGAAATCTCAACATCTGTGCCAGATTCTAAAGCAACGATAAAACGATTATATGCAAATCAGAATGTGGTGATTGATTTAAATGGCCATGCACTAACCTTTGATGCGATTCAGTTTCAAGCGTCAAAAGGATGCAGTTTCACAATTATAGATTCTTCAAAAGGGGGAAGCCTAACTGGGGAATTGTATTTTTACGGCAATGGAAATTATTATTTTTATGGTGGAACGATTAATGGAACACAGCCTATTGTTAGAACCATAAGTACCTGGATGTTTAATCTGTCTGGCGGTGAAATGGTAGTGGACGGTGCGGTGATTAATGGGTATCACGACTGTGAGACTATTATGATTCAGATGGCGTCTACAACATTTCGAATGAAATCGGGAGAGATTAACTATATTCCAACAGGTGAAATCCGAGAACATACCTTGGATATGATTTTCTCATATAATTCTGATATTCATGTATCAGGTGGAACCATGAATGTGGAGGCTTCGGAACCGGGATATCTTATGAGTGTTTCGGCATCAACAGTGTCTATTAGTGGTGGAAGTCTAAGATCAAAGTGCACTGGAGTTGAATCTAAGAAACGAAGAAGCCGTATTATTACAACGGAAGTAATTCATAAGGCTGATATTACAATTTCCGGAGGAAACTTTGTGACTACAGGAGATGCATGCGTAGATGTGCCATATGAATTGGGAAGTGAACTTACTTTGGGTGGACACATAGAAATGAATTCTGCAAAGTATGATTTATCATTTTTAAATGTTAGTATTCCTCCGGTGTATATTCAGTCAGATTTTGAAATGGGTAGAAAACTCACGTGCTATTCGTCGAAAGCAATTCCGTCGGAAGAACAGGAGATTGTTTTTGTAAAGGATTGGGTGAAAAACAAAGGAGCAGAAGATCCGAAAGAATACTTTAGAGTATATTTACCTGATAATCAGTCGCTGGATCCATACGTGTTGGATAATAATGCTGTATGTGGTGGTGCTTCTGGAGAACCAGAAGTCATTGATGGATTAGAGGTCAAAAACCTGCAAGGTACCTATAATTTAACAAATTTAGAGGTTCCGAATACCACGAGAAAAGAAGAAGGAAAAGATAGTTATTATTGGAATGATGGATATTACAGATTAGTTGGAGATACCACTTTTACAGCTGAATTAATAAATAGTTCGAATGCCTTAAGTAGCGTTTATATAAATGAAAATGTAATTATTGATTTAAATGGCTATACACTAACAGTGGATCCTATTCGTTTCCAAACTACAGCTGATTGTAATTTTAC
>JAILMB010000293.1 GCA_024692825.1 Lachnospiraceae bacterium
GCAAAAGACATGGGCATGAGTCCGTATTACATGTATCGTCAAAAGCAGATATCAGGAAATTTAGAAAATATTGGATTTGCACCAGAGGGAAAGGAATGCCTCTACAATATAGAAATTATGGAAGAATTATGTGATATCGTAGCTCTTGGCGCAGGCAGCGCCTGTAAAAAAGTAGGTCGAACGGATGCCGGAGAAACGGATCTGAAATCAAAGGTTGAACGATGCGAGAATGTAAAAGACGTGGATTTATACATAGAACGTATCGATGAAATGATAGAAAGAAAAAAAGAGTTGTTTTTCGATGGAGAATTGTGTGGTAAAATTACTCAATAAATATACTTAAACTTTATTATAGTAAGGAGAAGGGGAAAATGCGGGAAAGACAAATTAGTAGAACAAACAGATTAATGGTTGCGGGAGCTTTAGTAACCTCCTTTTTTTTGGTTATAGGACTGGTATCTCAGTTGAAATTATCAGGATTGCCACCAATGCAATCCATTATTCCATTAGTAGTTGTAATTACAATGGCTGTGCTCGATATTATCGTTTTTGTAAAGTCCAGAACAAAATCCGGCTGTTATAAATCCATAGCGGTATCAGTATTTATCGCATATTTTGTAGCACTGATTACGGCTAGCAGCAATACTACATATCCATATTATATTCCGTTTTTAATTGCACTTGTAGTATCACTAGATAAGAAATTTGTAAAGATTATGTCGTTACTTTTTTTTGCTACGAATATGATTAAAATGGCACAAATTGGTCTGGCTGCAGAAAGCTTTGTAGATAGTTTAGAAGTGATTATGATTCAATTTATTGTGTGTATTTTGATTTGCTTAAGTGCGATTCCTGGCGTAGGCGTTATCACAGATTTCTTTGAGGAATCTATGAAAGAAATCGAAGAGGAAACAGCAGCCAGCGCAGAAGTGTCGAAACGGATCATGAACGTGGCTGGAAAGGTGCAAACAAATATTACAAAATCTTCTGAAATTCTTGAGGAGATACAAAACTCCGCTTCAAGAACACATGAGTCCCTAGAAGGAGTAACGGAAGGTATTACAAATAATACAAATGCTATTATTGAACAGACGTCAGAAACCCAGGCAATTCAGGGGATGATTGAAGATTCTTCTGAAAAGACGGATATTATTATTACTGCTTCAGATGAAGTGCTTACTGCTGTGACTGAGGGAACAAACGCTATGTTAGAACTTGCAAATCGTGTGGAAGAAGCGCTGGATTCTGGAAATCTAATGAAAGATTCTGCAGCGAACTTACAAGAAAAATCCGTCGAAGTTCGTAATATTACAGATATGATTTTAAATATTTCTACCCAGACAAATCTTTTAGCACTAAATGCTTCTATTGAAGCTGCTCGCGCAGGTGAAGCAGGAAAAGGATTTGCTGTAGTTGCAGATGAGATACGTCAGTTAGCTGAACAAACAAAAGATGCTACTGAAAAAATCACAGCTATTTTGGATGAGTTAGCTGCAGATGCAGATGATGTTGTGGTAAAGGTAGAAGAGAATGTAAACATTTCCAATGCAGAAAAAGAATATGCTGAAGATGCAAAGGATAAGTTTAGTATAGTGGAAAATCAAATGAAGAATCTTCATGGTGACATTTCGGAAATGGCAGATCTTATGGTGAAG
Organism: Lachnospiraceae bacterium; assembly: GCA_024692825.1. Lineage (GTDB taxonomy): Bacteria > Bacillota > Clostridia > Lachnospirales > Lachnospiraceae > JAILEN01. The sequence continues at coordinate 1,656 of JAILMB010000293.1, forward strand.
ATAAAGGCTTCTAATAACATAATTGTAGACAGCGTAAGTACAATATCTGCAACGAGTGAGGAAATGTCAGCGTCAACAGCAGAGATTACTACGTTAAGTGAAAGAAATGTTTCTCTGGTTGATTCATTCTCAACAATTATGGAAGAGATTACAGTATCATTAGATGAGCTAAAACAGAATCCTTCATAGAGAAAAAAAAGAGATAATGTTATAATGTATGAGAATTTCTTAGATGAGAGGTACTCGTATGTTTGACAAGAGATTAATGCAGCTTTGTCCTGAAAGTAAAAAATATATCGTGGGAAACATTCTGTTACAGTGGTGTGAGTTGATGTTGAACGCAATTATGGTTTATTCTGTGGCAAAGAGTATTGAGAATATATATAAGGAGATTTGGTCGGCATGTGATTTATGGCGACCGATTCTCCTTATTTTTATGACTGTAATAGTGAGATTTTTTGTCGCAAAGGCAGTAGTATCAATGAGTTACTATGCTTCGAAAACAGTAAAACAAAAACTCCGCGGTCTAATCTATGATAAATTGCTTCGATTAGGAAATGCATATGAAGAAAAAGTGTCTACGGCAGAGCTTGTACAGGAATCTGTGGAGGGAGTCGATCAACTAGAAAGCTATTTTGGTCAATATGTACCACAGTTTTTCTATGCGTTTTTGGCACC
>JAILMB010000242.1 GCA_024692825.1 Lachnospiraceae bacterium
TCTTCTGCAAAATCCTCTGCAGCCTTTTTGGTATTTCCATGAGCAGATGCATGGCAAACTAGAATGCCATCGATTTCCGGTTCGTAACTAGACCAGGTATTGTACTTATCAATATAGAAGGATAAATCATCCTTTAATACAGGTCCATGCAATGGACAAATCATTTGAATATCTAAAGCTGCTGCCTTTTTCAAAAGACCCTGTACACTAGCTCCATACTTTCCAACAATGTTTAGATAGTAGTGACTTGCTTCCTGTTCCCAGGGAATATTGTTTTTAATAGCACCAAAGGTTCCAAATCCATCTGCAGAGAACAATACTTTGTCACACTGATCGTAGGTTACCATTACTTCTGGCCAGTGTACCATAGGAGCCATCATAAACTGTAACGTGTGACTTCCCAATTCAAGGGTTTCACCTTCAGCAACGCCTCTCACCTTTGAAGTGTCAAATTCAAAAAACTGTGGCATCATTGCCTTCGCCTTTGCTGAACAAACAACTTCCATATCAGGGAATTTTTCAACTAAAGCCTGAATGGTTCCAGAATGATCTGGCTCTAAGTGCTGCACAATAAGATAGTCTGGAGTCTTACCTTCCAAAACATCATCTACATTTCTTAACCATTCGTCAGAACATCTTTTATCTACGGTATCCATAATGGCAATCTTATCATCTAAAATGACATAGGAATTATAAGAAATTCCAACTTCCTCTTCCATCGGATACTGACTTTCAAAATAATCAATGGTAGTGTCGTCTACACCTACATACTTAATACTATTTGTTACTTCCATCTCGCCCTCCTGTTAGCTGATTCCTGTTACTATATTATTTTTCTTTCTGTGTTCCTTATCTTCCATCATGCGGGCTTCCGCAAGATTCACCAGTTCCTCACCATTTTTCACTTCACTCATAAGAGCAGCACCATGAGAAACGCCTGGAGTCAACTGATGTTGCGACATAAAACCGACTTTATTCAATGCCAGGCGCAATCGAGAAATCAAAATATCTACCTGATCATCTCGAGACAACTGGTGTAAAATAACAAAATTATCTCCATACATTCTCGCCATAATGCCACCTGTAGCTAAGGTCAGAGAAAAGCATTCAGCCACATTCATTAACAGTTCATCTGAATACTCCGAACCATATTCTGCATTAATCTTTTTAAAATCATCTATATTCAAATAAATACAGACAAAATTTAATCCGCGTTGAATGTATCCATGTACAAAAGCTCCTAATTGTTCCATCAAACCTTCCTGGTTTAACAGACCTGTTAAGGAATCCTTTCGATTCATATTATCCGTGTGTTCTTTTTTTCGAACCTCATCTGTTACATCAATGAAATACCCCACCAATCCAACAATATTTCCATCGTCGTCATAGATCGGATTTTTGTTCGCTCTGATATTGCGAATCTCACCACGAATAATACAGGTACCTTCTGCATTTTCTATGCTCTCGCCATTTTCTACTACACGAATCTCATCATTTTTAAAAGGAACAGGATCCACATGCCATCCCATGTCTTCATCGGTTCGACCAATAATCTCTTCTTCACTATCAAACCCATAGAATTCCAAGAAGGCCTGATTTGCTCCAATAAACCGTCGTTCCTTATCCTTCCAAAAGAATTTAATTCCTTTTGTAGCAAAAATCGCTTTTAGAAGATTTTTCTCATAATAACTTCCATTAAATTCCATACTTCACTCTCCATAAGCTTTTCAGTACTTATATGATACCATAGTTTTCGTACTGATAGGAAGATTATTTCCCTATTTTGCATGTCCAAAGGCAGGTTCTAAATTCTTCAAACACTCCCAATCTATTTTTTCGTCTTTATAAAAAAATTCCCTGTCCCGTTCTCCTATTTCACGAACGACCCTACAAGGATTTCCATAGGCCACCACATTTTCAGGAATGTCTTTTGTCACCACACTTCCTGCTCCAATTACGGAATTGTCCCCAATGGTCACTCCTGGCACAATGACAGTATTTGCTCCAATCCATACACATCTTCCAATGTGAACATCCTTGTTGTACTGAAGCATCTTCTCCCGAAGTTCCACATTGATGGGATGATTTGCCGTGGCTACACAAACATTTGGTCCAAACATGGTTTTTGCCCCAACGTAGATGTTTCCGTCATCTACTAGTGTAAGGTTAAAATTCGCATAGACAAGTTCTTCAAAAAAGCAATTCTTTCCTCCCCAATTTGCTCGAAAAGGTGGTTCAATATAGCATCCCTCTCCTATACTTCCAAACATTTTCTTTAGAAGGTTTTTCCGTTTCTCCTGTTCGGTAGGACGAGTGGCATTATACTCATATAAAAGTTCTAAACACTTTGTTTGTTCCTTTTCAATTTCCCCATCTGCCGCATCGTAAACAAGCCCCGCTTCCATCCGTTCTTTTTGTGTCATAATCCCCTTCTCCTTTTATTTCTGTAAAATATCTACCGTATGAGCAGCTGCCCCTATCAACTCCTGTCTCTCACAAATAGACGCTACATATCGAACAAATTCTTCAAATTCTTCCTCCGATAGCTTATTTAAAAAAGGCCTCATATAGTCTGCCGGTCCATCGGGTGTAAATAAAAGTTTTCGCTTCATTCCAGAAGTTTCCATTAATTCATTGATTTTTTCAATGCGAACATAATCGTACAAATCTTCTTCCTTTGAACTGCAGGAAAAATTCTCATCCAGGCGGCCTGCTTCTTCCACTTCTAGAATATGACGTTCCTTAAATCCGTAGGTCAATACACCGTATTCATTCATAAGGTAGGCTACAAAAACCACGCCATTTTTTCGCACAATCCTCTTTGCCTCAGACATGGCCTTCTTTTTATCATCCATGGTAAACAAGTGATACATTGGTCCAAGCATAAGAACTAAATCAAAGGAGTCCGACTCTAGTTTCTTAAGTTTGAGGGCATTTCCCTTCATACAAATAACGTCACTTTTTTTCGCCTTCATTACCCCCAGGTTATGTTGTACGGGTTCAACTGCCGTCACCTGATATCCCATTTCCGAAAGTGGAATGGCATAGCGTCCTGTTCCAGCACCAATATCTGCTATCCGAATTTCAGAAGGATGTTTTCCTTCTTCTTCTATTCGCTTTAATTCCCTTAATATATACTTCATGGTCAGGCGATACTCCACCTGACCATGTCTGGAATTCAATCTCTTTTCTTCAAAAAATTTATTGTAATGTTCTTCCAAAAAATTCATCTGATCTTATACCTTAGGGCAATTTGCTAAAGAAGCTTGAATCTCTTCATCGCTAGGACAATAGTCCTCCATTACCCCATCATTAAATTTCTGATATGCAACCATATCAAAGTAACCTGTACCAGTCAAACCAAAGACAATGTTCTTTGCTTCTCCTGTTTCCTTACACTTTAAGGCTTCATCAATTGCAACCTTAATTGCATGAGAGCTCTCCGGTGCAGGAAGAATTCCTTCAATACGTGCAAACTTCTGAGCTGCTTCAAATACATCTGTCTGTTTTACACTTCGAGCTTCAAGATATCCATCGTCGTATAACTGAGATACAATGGAACTCATGCCATGATAACGAAGGCCACCGGCATGATTTGGTGCAGGAATATATCCGCTACCCAAGGTGTACATTTTTGCCAAAGGGCAAACCTTTCCAGTGTCACAGAAGTCATAGACATAACTTCCTCTCGTAAGAGATGGACAACTCATAGGCTCTACTGCAATGATTTGATAGTTTTTCTCACCACGAACCATTTCCCCTGCAAATGGAGAAATCAATCCTCCCAGGTTTGAACCGCCGCCGGCACAACCAATGATAATATCCGGTACAACATCATACTTATCAAGTGCTGCTTTTGTTTCCAAACCGATTACTGTCTGGTGTAATAATACCTGAGATAAAACAGATCCTAACACATAGCGGTAACCTTCCTGTTTTGTAGCAGCTTCCACAGCTTCTGAAATTGCACAGCCCAAAGATCCCGTTGTTCCAGGAAACTCTGCGTTAATCTTTCTACCAACTTCCGTTTCCATAGATGGAGAAGGAGTAACCTTTGCGCCATAGGTACGCATTACCTCTCTTCTGAAAGGCTTTTGTTCATAGGATACCTTTACCATGTATACCTGACAGTCAAGATCAAAGTAAGAACATGCCATAGATAACGCTGTTCCCCACTGGCCTGCTCCGGTTTCCGTTGTAACACCCTTTAAGCCCTGCTCTTTTGCATAGTATGCCTGAGCAATTGCAGAATTTAATTTATGACTTCCAGAGGTGTTATTTCCCTCAAATTTATAATAAATATGAGCTGGTGTATCCAACTCTTTTTCTAAACAGTAGGCACGAACAAGGGGAGCTGGACGATACATTTTATAAAAGTCCACAATCTCCTTTGGAATATCAATCCAGGCGTCGGTGTCATTTAATTCCTGTTTTGCAAGTTCTCTACAAAATACGGGTTCTAAATCCTCTAAGGTACAGGGTTTTCCTGTAGCAGGATTTAACAGTGGAGCTGGTTTATTCTTCATATCAGCTCTTACGTTATACCACCGTGTTGGTATCTCGCTTTCTTCCAAGTAAATCTTGTAAGGTATTTCTTTTGCCATAATCTTTTTTCTCCTTTTGTTGGGTTCAACTATTAAAGTATAGCTGTCTTACCCCCTATTTTCAATCTCTCCTATCTCCTTTGTAGCACTGTAAATCATCCATATTCCAGCCACTAAAGAGATTAAAAAGACGATTGTTCCAACAATTAGATTCATATAAAAACGAACCTTATTATCATTTGGAAGTAAGGACAAAAGTGTAGTTTGTAACGTGTACATTGCCATTACTCCAATAATCATATCCAATACCTTTGATGCTGCAAAAATCTTATTCTTATTACTCTGGTATTTTTTTGCATTGGAAATACCGGTAATAAAACGATAGATTGCAAATATCGCAATACTCATAATTAAGGCAGCGTTGTAAGGGAAATACTGGTTTTCAAAAGTCATAAGAAGAGACATTCCTCCAATCACCACGTTAAGTATGAGAATGGATACACCTACCCAGCGATAGGTTTTTGTCTGCCTCATCCGAAGTTCATCTCCGGTATAACCATGTCTTTTATAATAGAAATCCTGTCGAGACATAACGACACGGATTACCATAATAATAAAGTTATAGCCCGCTAAATCATAAAACCAAAATGAGGTATATGCATAGCCTGCCCAAAGATAAAACACCAACATTAGAAAACTAATGAGGGTTCCCCAATACATAAAAATTCGAAACCGAAAATTCTTCTCATTCATCATGCGATCAATCACAGGAATGGCATGACCGATTTTCTTAAGAATATTTAAAATGCCCTTACGGTTTACAACCACCACGATGATTCCATATACAATGTATAAAATACCAAGCATATGGTATGGAGTCCATCGGAAGGTAACAATAATAACCGGCAATAATAAAACTGCAACTGCTGCAATCACAAGAGCCGGCATCGCTGATATCACCGACATTCGCTTTATCACTTTTATAATGTTTTGTTTATGCTTATCACTCATCATATGTCCACCAAGATTCATCCAGTCACAAATGTCTATTTTCTTGAACCCATATAGTATAACTGATAAAATAAAAATCGTCTAATAGTAAGTAAAAGAGGCTTTATATGATTACAGATTATCCTTCATATTTTGAAATATTTAAATGTATTGGTGGGAACTGCAAAGACTCCTGTTGCATCGGATGGGAACTTGATATCGATGATGAAACCTTCTATCGCTACCGTGTAGTAGAAGGAGACTTTGGTAGGCGTCTAAATGAACATATGGTGGACGAAAGAGATTCCAAATACTTTCGTTTAGGGGAACATAAGCGCTGTCCTATGTTAAACCAGGACAATCTCTGCGATATTATCCTAAATCTTGGAGAAGATGCTCTTTGCACCGTTTGTGCAGAATATCCAAGATATTTTGTAGAAGTAGAGGGCTATCAGCAAATTGATTTGAGTTTATCCTGCCTCGAATCAGGACGACTGTTTTTCTCTTCCGCAAACACCTTTTCATTTAAGCGAAAACTCGAAGAGGAGAATCGCACCATCTTTATCGCAGATGTAAACCAAAAAGAAGACGGCTTATCTTCGCTTTCAAAAGATGTACAAGAGGTAATTTCAAGACGGGACCGAGAAATTGCCCTCATGCAGAATCGAAGGAAACCGTTTTATGTCCGCCTTGAAGAGCTGTCTTATTTAAACCGTTTTAACAACCTCTTCTTTCACTCTGAAAAAGAAACTGTTAGCGAAATAAAAAATGAAATCATGAAACTCTGTGACGAAATGGAAATCCTTGAGAAAAGATTTCCCACCTGTTTAATGGAACTTCGTTTATTGAGTGACCATGAATTCTATGAACTTCTAAAAGATTTTATAGCGGAACATAATGCAATGTGTGCCGGTTACTTTGAGAAACTGACAGTATACCTTATCTTCCGCTATTCTATGGATGTATGCTTTCAAGATGTAAGAGAGAGCATAGAGGCTTTCATTGATCGGTCTCTTTGTCTAATTCTATTCTTATCTATGATTCACTGGAAGAAACATTCCTTTTTCATAGAAGATATTATAGATATTGCTCATCTTTATTCGAAGCAAGTCGAACACGATGAAAAAAATGTATCTATCCTAAAGCGTCTTTAATTTTGTAATCTCATAAATCGCTGTACCAAAGGGTTTCAAATCACCGTAAATCAAACGACCTTCTAACTCCTTTGGTGCAGTTTTTTCTTTATAGGAAAAATTCTGTAAAAAGAAAAACTTATGCTCCATAGATTCTCTGCTTGTTAGTACAAGTCCCTCTTCTAAGGGGCCTTCGATTGGACTATAGAGATTATGAGAATCAACAATTCTTTCTACCACCTCATTATAAAGGGCTTCTTCTCCATCCCCACAAACACAGTAAGCCCAACCTTTTCCATAGGCGTTTTTTGTTACTGCAGGATATCCATCATAAAAATCTCCCTTTACGGTCATTAAAGGCTCTGCTGTCTTTATTTTTTCCAGTTCAAAAAGATGGCTGCAATGATAGATATTTTCCAGTCCTAAGCTGTTTCCCTTTACGGGCAAAAACTCTTTTTCCTCCCAGTCATAGAGCCCATCAATTTCTTCCCTGCGAAATCCAAAGACCTGACAAAGTCCATAAGGAGTTTCTCCTAAAAAGCACAAATCATTTTCATCTACAACACCGGAAAAATAACTTCCTAACAGAATGCCTCCATTTTCCACATAATCTTTTAGTTTTTCTTCAATGTTACTTCGTAGCATATAGAGCATGGGAGCAACTACAATCTCATATCCTGATAAATCGCCATCACAATCTAAGACATCTACATCCAGTCCCATTCGTTTCAGTGCTTTATAGTTTTTTAAAACACTTTCTTTATAATACATGCCCTGATTTCTGGGGCCTTGTGCTTCCTCCATCGCCCAACGACTTTCTACATCATATAAAATCGCAGCTGTAGCTTTTGTGGTGGTACCACAAACCATCTCTGAAAGGGACTCTAAATCTTCCCCAATTTTTCTAACTTCGCGAAAAACACGAGTATCTTCTTTTCCGTAGTGATCAATCACAGCTCCATGGAATTTTTCTGAACTACCACGGCTCTGTCGAATTTGAAAATACTGCACGGAGTCAGATCCATGGGCAAGGGCCTGCATGGACTGAGCGTGCAAAAGGCCAGGTTTTTTTAATTTTGAAACCGACTGCCAATTTGTGGAAGAGGGACAACTTTCCATCAATAAATAGGGTTTGTGTAAGAGGGAACGCATGAAGTCATGTTGCATGCCGTTGTCCTGTGCCACTTCAATATCGCTTCCTTCGTACTTATGCCAGGTTGGATAAGTATCCCAGGAAACTATGTCAACTTCCTTTGCCATCTTTGTATAGTTGGCTTCCGGAATGTTATACATAAAGTTTGTTGTAACGGGTTGTTTTGCTCCTGCCATTCGAAGGGCATGAATTTCCCATTTCATATAATCTATGGTCTGGTCCGATGTAAATCTCTTCCAATCCAATAACAGACCATGTAATCCCGTTTCTCCAATGGAGGATGGACTTTCAACATCAGAAAAATCCTCATAGGTATGACTCCAAAACTTCGACCACCAGGCATGGTTCATGTTTTCCGGAGTCTTATACTTTTCCTTCAACCAGGTTTGAAATGCCTTTTGACAAAGAGGGCAATGGCACTCTCCGCCAAATTCATTTGAAATATGCCATAGAATCACAGCAGGATTATCCTTAAATCGATTGGCCAACTGTGTATTTATCTTTGCAACCTTCTCTCTATATACCGGCGAAGTAAAACAGTGATTATGTCTTCCGCCATAGAGGTTTTTTCTGCGATCCTCTGTGGTACGAAGCACTTCAGGATACTTGTTTGTCATCCACTTTGGTCTGGCTCCCGATGGAGTTGCCAAAATAGTAGAAATCCCGTTTTCATATAAGCGGCAAATCACATCCTCTAACCAGTCCAACTGATACTGCCCCTCTTTTGGTTCAAGAGAAGACCAGGAAAATACCCCCAGGGTAACACAATTAATATGGGCCAGCTTCATAAGCCGAATATCTTCTTCTAAAATCCCTTCTTCATCTAGCCACTGTTCAGGGTTATAATCCCCTCCATATATAAACTTTTCACTGAGTATTTTCATAAAAAATCCCCCTGTTTTGATTCCATCTCCACCACCTATTTTCTATGGAAACGAAGGTCAAAACAAGGGGATAAAGCACCTTATTTTTTGCAATTTCGACTATGTTATTTTACCGGCAATACTGCTCCCACTGTAGCAAGTAAAGACGACAATACCACAAGGATTTGGAAGGGCAAAATGCCAAAGACTCCACAAATAGGCGCCACCCCTTCTCTTTTTCTCGACCGGTTATACGAAATAATAATTCCTATTCCGGTTAGCACCTGAATAACAGATGCAAGTCTTGTAAATCCCACAAAAGATTCCACACCAATTAGCGCTAAAATCAGACATGGAAGGGTGGCAATTAAATAACTGCTTTTAATACTCCACTTTGTCTGTTCATGGACAATATCCCGCAGATTTAGGGTGTTTGCCCAAAAAGAAGTTGAAAGAGCCAACAGGGAAAATACATATCCCACAATGGCGACCCATCCACCTAAATGATTTGCCAAGTCTACTAAGGCCCCATCTTCGCTGATTCCTTTTCCTGCGCCAAGCAAGGTCATAAAAGTAACAATCAAAATCAAGCCCACATTAATTCCCATACCTGCTGCAATGGAACCGCGAATACGAGTTGTATTTCCTTTTAATCCCTTCACCACCTGTGGCACCGACATAACTGCTGACAGCGAAAAAGACACCATGCTAAACATCGCCAAAAGGTTGGTTCCTGCCACAAAGGTATCAGGCAGTGCTGATGTATCAGAAATCAAGGTTGCTACAAATAAAACTCCAATCACTGCCACCATAGCAAAGACCGAAATCTTTTCGCAAATTCCGACTAACTTCATTCCAAAAAATACAATCAGTGCAGCAAACACGTAATAAAGTAACATTCCTGCCCAGTCAGGAAGACCAAACCAGTTTCGAAGAACCGCTGCTGCTCCTGCAATAAAGCCGGCCACATTTACAAGAACCGATAGGCCCAGGAGGCCAAAGGCAACCCAGGTTGCAATCTTTTTAAATTTGCCGGTAAACAACTCATTTTCAAAACATTTTATAAACTGCGCTCCATTGTTGTTATAGGATAATTCCGCAATCATATAGTGCATCACTAAATTAATGCTATAGGCCAAAGCCACAATCCACAATATATCCCACCAGGTATTTCTCGATGCTAAAAACGGTACGGACAAAATTCCAGATCCTACACCATGACCAACAATAATACTTGTAGCTTCCATAAAGGTAAGTTCAGCTTCCCCAGCAATCTTCTTTTCTGACATTCCCCAATTCTCCTTACTATTTCCCTAAAATAAAACAAGGTATGTTTTCTACACACCTTGTTTATTGTATCACAGATTTTCTCTCACTCTGTCTCTATTATTGTAAATAGTTTTGTATTCTACTTAAAAGTTCATAAGCAACATCATCCTTGCTTAACAAAGGCAAATGTTCTTCTTTTTCCCTTGTAATCAAGGTAACCACATTGGTATCCGTTCCAAATCCGGCCCCTTGTTCTTTTAGATTATTCGCTACAATCATATCTAAGTTTTTCTTTTCTAATTTTTCTCTGGAATTTTGTTCTAGATCCTTTGTCTCCATAGAAAATCCACATAAAAACTGATGGGTCTTCTTTTCCCCTAAAGCTTTGATAATATCCTTCGTAGATGTAAGCTCTAAAGACGCATCTTCTCTTCCTGCTTTCTTAATCTTATCACTGCAAACTTCCTTTGGAGTAAAGTCAGCTACTGCTGCAGCTTTCACAACAATATCACTTTCTTCGAACTTTTTTGTCACAGCCTCATACATATCCTCAGCCGATACAACATCGATTACTTCTACACCTAAAGGCGCTTTTAAGTTGACCGGTCCCGATACCAGGGTCACCTCTGCCCCCATCTTTGCTGCCTGAGAGGCAATGGCATAGCCCATCTTACCTGTAGAATGATTTGATAAAAATCGCACCGGATCTAAGGCTTCTCTTGTAGGGCCTGCGGTTACTAACACCTTCTTCCCAGCCAGCGTCTTTTCTCTTTCGATCATAAATAAAATGACCTCTAATAAATCCTCCGGTTCCGGCATCTTTCCAACCCCTGTCGTACCACAAGCCAATCGCCCCTCTGCCGGTGTAAGGACTGTCATTCCTAAATTGGCACACTTTGATAGATTAATTTGAGTAACCGGCTTATTGTACATATGAGTATTCATAGCCGGCGCCAATACCATAGGCGCTTCACAAGCCAATGCTGTTGTAGTTAACATATCGTCGCAAAGTCCATTGGCAAGTTTTGCAATTACATTGGCTGACGCAGGTGCAATCATCATAAGATCCGCCTGTTCTGCCAGTGACACATGCTCCACCTGAAATTCAAAGTTCCGGTCAAAGGTATCCACCAGACACTTATTTCCCGTTAAGGTTTCAAAGGTAATGGGATGGATGAAATTTGTGGCGTTCTTTGTCATAATCACATGGACATTTGCTTTTTGTTTTACTAAAGCACTGGCCAGTGATGCAGTTTTATATGCCGCAATACTTCCAGAAACTCCCAGAATAATTGTCTTTCCCTCTAAGCTCATAATCTTTTCCTTTTTCTTCTTTTTACACCCTTTAAAACAAGTTACATATCAGAAAGACGACCATGTTTTTCATAGTTGGTCTTTCGAGAAATATGATTTTCTTCATCCACAAAAACAACCTTTGGCTTATGTGTCTTTGCTTCCTTCTCATCCAAATTTGCATAGCACATAATAATGACATGATCTCCTACGTCTACGCAATGAGCTGCCGCACCATTTAAGCAAATCATTCCACTTCCCGGTTCCCCTGCAATGGTATAGGTCTCTAGACGTTTTCCATTTTCCACATCCACAACTGCTACTTTTTCGTATTCTAAAATACCAGCAGCTTCTAATAGCTTTGAATCAACGGTGATACTTCCCACGTAATCAAGTTCGGCCTGTTTTACAACCGCTCTGTGGATTTTTCCTTTTAACATTTCTAACTGCATGACAATCTCCTTTACGAATTTTGCAATAAATCCATTATTACTCTGTCACAATAAAGTTATCGATTAAACGTACCTTTCCTATATAAACAGCAATGGCACATAAAATATCCTGATCTATAGTGTCAATTGGCTGTAGCTGATTCCAGTCGACAATTTCTACATAGTCAATTTTAGCCTTTGGTTCGGATTCAATAATTGAAGTGATTTCTGCCTTTACCTTTGTGGCATCTTTTTCCCCGGTGCGAACCATTTCCTCGCCTCGAGTCAGCGCTTTATGCAAGATTAAAGCAGCCTGTCTTTCCTCCGGATTGAGATAGGTATTTCTAGAGGATTTTGCAAGTCCGTCTTCCTCTCGAATAATTGGGCATCCAATAATCTCAATGTTGTAATTCAAATCACGAACCATACGAGAAACAATTGCAAGCTGTTGTGCATCCTTTTGTCCAAAGTATGCCCGATCTGCCTCTGAAATCATAAAGAGTTTTGTAACTACCGTACAAACACCGTTAAAGTGAATTGGTCGACTCTTTCCACACAGGTTTTCAGATAATGTATTAACGCCTACATAAGAGCAAAAGTTGTCCTCATACATTTCGGATGGTTCCGGATGAAAAATCAAATCTGCTCCCAGAGACTCACAAAGCTTACAATCTGCTTCAAAATCTCTTGGGTAAGTAGCTAAATCTTCCTTTGGTCCAAACTGAATAGGATTTACAAAATCTGAGACAATTACAATATCATTTTCTTCTCTTGCTCTTTGAATTAAAGAAGCGTGTCCTTCATGTAAATATCCCATTGTAGGAACAAGCCCAATGGTCTTTCCCTCTTTTTTCCACACCTTTACATTTGCTTTTACATCTGCAATTTTTTCTGCAACTAACATCTGTTTTCCTCTAACCTCTTTCTTATTACGCAATATGCTTCTATATCATTTGTTCTAATTCTTTTAGTACAAACGATCTAATACTTCATCCGAAATTTTAAATGTATGCTCTTCTGCTGGATAAGTTCCTGCTTTTACTTCCTGATCATACGCCTGAAATCCAGCCTTCATTTCATCTCCAACGTGGGCAAAATGTTTTACAAATTTCGGTTTCATTTTTTCATACATATCTAACAGATCCTGATATACCAAAACCTGACCATCACAGCCTGCTCCGGCTCCAATTCCAATAGTAGGAATGGTAAGTTCCTTTGAAATCATCTCTGCCAGCTTGGCAGGTACACATTCAAGTACTACCATAAAAGCTCCTGCTTCCTGAACTGCCTTTGCATCCTCAATTAACTGGCGAGCCTTTGCTTCGTCCTTTCCCTGAACCTTAAATCCGCCAAAGGCATTTACGGACTGAGGTGTTAATCCAATGTGGGCACAAACTGGAATATCCGCATCCACAATTGCACGAATCTGCTCTTTTACCTTTACTCCACCTTCAAGTTTTACTGCCTGGGCATGACCTTCTTTTACTAATCTTCCTGCGTTTACCACTGCGTCATACACCGATGTCTGATAGGATAAAAATGGCATGTCTGTCACTAAAAATGTGTCATTTAAGCCACGAGATACAGCTGCAGAATGATGAATCATATCCTCCATAGTAACAGATAAGGTATCATCATATCCAAGCATGGTCATTCCCAAAGAATCTCCAACTAAAACCATATCAATACCGGAAGCTTCTACAAGTGTTGCCGTAGTATAGTCGTAAGCGGTCACCATAGAAATTTTAATGCCTTCTTCTTTTTGTTTTTGTAACGTTGTTACCGTTCTCTTACTCATAGTAGCGCTCCTTTAATGTAATAATTTTTCCATATCTTTAAAATCTTTTTCCTTATGCTTTTCCTTTGAAATCCGCAGCAAATCCTTTGAAAGCACACGATAGACTTCCTTCGTATTTCCATCTAATACATCCAAATGAGACTTGACGGTTTCCACATCATTGCGCTCCATCGGCCCTGTCAACCCTTCCTTTGTGCCTTTTTCCAATACGGAGTTTACGTTTTGAAGAATCAAAGGCGCCAGTGCATTCTTTGCATCTTCTTTCGAAAATCCCGTCTCCTCTAACAGATTCATTGCATCGTCCATTAAGGCTACCATTAGATTGGAGGCAAAGACACAAGCGCTGTGATATTTCACCTTGTTCTCTCCAGAAATCACTGTGTAAGACAGGTGAAGGTCTCGTAAAAAGTTTTCCATCACAGGAAGTTTTTCTGATGCCCCCTCCAATGTAAAACATGCATCTTCAATATTCTTATAAGAATCAAATTTGGAAGAAAAAGGTGAAATGGGATGAAGAGAAAAGCCATAGGCTCTGCACTCATCTATACCTTCAAATACCGACGCGGATTTCGCTCCGCTACAATGACAAATAATCTTTCCAGAAATATCCATTTTTTTCACCTGATTCCACACGTCAATAATCCCTGTGTCATTTACAGTGAAAAAAAGACAGTCGCTTTCTTTTACGACTGTCTCAAAAGATTCAAAATAATTCGTGCCTACAAATTCAGCTGCTGTTTTGGCAGAAGTCAGGGTTCTACTTGAATATCCCACAACATCTACTCCCCTGTCTTTCATATATTTGCCCAGGGAACAGCCAACCTTTCCGGCGCCAATAAACCCTATTTTCATGGCACCACCTCCTATTATCAAAACTGCCTGATCGCTCTCATACAGATAAGCGTCTGGTCTTACTCAAATCGGAGATTATTTGTATTGCTTTTTCGGTACAGTTCTTTCGATACAATCCGATGCAATTTACGTTCTTTACAGAATATACCATATCGTTACAAAAGTAACAATCTCTATTTTTTGTTGCACACCAAATAGTACATAAAGAGGATTAGAAAATCATTCCATCCTTATCTTTAAATTGAAGTTCCTGATTTTTAATGGTTACCCTTGTTCCTGCCGGAATCGACTTTGTAATGAAGGCGTTGGATCCTATAACAGACCCCTCTCCAATAACGGTATCTCCACCAAGAATAGATGCGCCTGAATAAATCGTAACATTATCTTCAATGGTTGGATGACGTCTCGTTCCATGAAGGGCCTGCCCTCCACTTGTAGATAAGGCACCTAGGGTAACTCCCTGATATACCTTTACATGGTCACCAATCACTGTGGAAGAACCAACTACTACACCAGTACCATGATCAATAAAGAAATACTTTCCAATTCGTGCTCCCGGATGAATATCAATTCCTGTTTTAGAATGGGCATACTCTGTCATCATTCTAGGAATCAAAGGCACATCTAATAAAAACAACTCATGAGCTAGTCGGTTAATCGTCGTTGCCATAAGCCCCGGATAGCAAAGAATAATCTCATCTTTATTATAAGCTGCCGGATCTCCCTGATAGGTAGCTTCTAAGTCTGTATCTACATACTCTCGAATCATAGGAATCTTAGAGCAAAAGGTAAGAGTCAAACAATAGGCCTGCTCCTGGATTTTTAATTCGTCTGGTTTTTCATCTTTGCAATCGTACTTTAATACAATAGCAATCTGTTTACTGAGATTGTATAAAACATCTTCAATTAGAACTGTAAGATTTCCCTGAATATTATAGCTGCGATATACCTTATCTCTATAATATCCTGGATAAACAATTCGCAATAATTTATTAACGATTTCTTTGATCATCATTTTATCCGGCTGATCAAAAATCGCCATCTTATCAATATCTCTATCTTTATCGTAATCTCTAATAATTTGTTCTACTAACTGATTTACTTCTTTATTCTCTAAGCCTCTCATGTCTCATCCTTCTAAA
>JAILMB010000300.1 GCA_024692825.1 Lachnospiraceae bacterium
GGACCGTCTTCGATTGGCTCATCAGAGACTATGGAATCTGCTGTATATCCACGTTCTAGCGCTGGAGTATAAACTAAAATCGGCTTAATGGAACTTCCCGGCTGACGATAACTTTGATAAGCACGGTTTAAGGTATAACCAACCACATCCTGGCTGCGACCACCTACAATGGCTTTTACCATACCACTGTTGTTATCAATACAAACGGCAGCACTTTGAAGGGTATAGATTCCATCCTCGCTTACATCTTTAAATCTGGCTAATCCATTATCAACGGACTGTTGTAACGTCTCCTGCATTTCTAAATCAAGTGATGTATAGATTCGATATCCCCCAGTAAACAACTTGGCATTGTTTTCATTGTAGGCCTCTTCATAAGACTCGTTATATGCCTCCCTCTGTTCCTCAGAGGAAAAATCATATTTAAAACTGAATCCATCTAACTCCATTAATGCTCTTGTTGCACAATAGTAGGTAAAGGTTTCTGCATAGTTATTTTTAATCTCTTCCGACATGCAAAGTTCAATGGTTTCTGAGGTCGCCTCATTGTAGGATTGCTCCGAAATCATCTTGTCTTCTAGCATGTTTTTTAGAATCTTATTTCTTCTGGTAATGGTATTATCGATATGTTCTAAGGGATTATAATAGGAAGGATTATTTGGAATGGCACATAAAAATGCCAACTGGGACAAAGATAATTCTGCTGCACTTTTTGAAAAATATCCCTGTGACGCTGCCTCTAATCCATAGTACCCATTTTTAAAGTAGATATTATTTATGTAGAATTCTAAAATCTCTTCCTTTGTATATTTCTTTTCTAACTCCACCGCAATATAGATTTCTTCGATTTTTCTCTCCCAGGTTCGATCCTGAGTCAAGAATACGTCTCGAGCTAACTGCTGGGTAATGGTAGATGCTCCCTGGGTAACTCGACCGTTTCGAAACATGGCCCAAACTGCACGCACAATGGCACGGTAGTCCACCCCATGGTGAGAATAGAATTTTTTATCCTCAACACTGATAAGAGCCTGCTTCGCATAAAGAGGGATCTCATCATAGGTCAAATAATAAACATCCTTTTCTCCTTTTACATAGGAAATGACATCTCCATTGACATCGTATACAATACTTGTTTCACTGGCGCGAAATGTCTCTTCAGAAGAAGAAGCCACCAAAGAAACTGCCTCCTGTCGAAGGGATGCTACCTTTGTCGCATATCCACCAATAAAATAATAAGCAATTGCTAACAAAACAATTGAAATTAATACAATCTGAAATTTTAGAAATCGCCATGCTCGGCTTGTTTTTGTCTTTTTTCGTTTTGCCATATTGTCATTATACTTATTTTGGTCGAAAATGGATATAACTGTTTTAGGTGTAATTTTTTAAAATATAGCATATAATAGCTTTGATACGTGAAATTTTTTACTTTAACGGGGGAAATCGTATGAGTACAACTTCTTTAGGGAAAACAAAAAGCGGTAAAGAAATGATTGCCGTTACAATCACTAACAAAAATGGCATGGTTGCAAAGACCATGAACTTTGGAGCAAATCTATTGGAACTTCTCGTTCCAGATCACACAGGAAACACTACAGACGTCGTTCTTGGATTTCAAAACATCAACGACTACGAAGATAACGAATGCTACTACGGTTGTACCGTAGCTCGTAATGCAAACCGAATTGGTGGCGCTGCCTTCGATTTAAATGGTGTTCACTACACTTTAGAAAAAAATGATGGTAACAACAACCTACACAGTGGTTCTGAAACTTTAGCAAAGAAAGTTTGGGACATTAAGTGCACAAGCGTAAACGCTGTTACATATGCATACAGTTCACCTGATATGGAAATGGGCTTTCCTGGTGCCATGGAATTGGAAGTTACCTATGAACTAACCGATACCAATGCACTTGTAATTCGTTACAAGGGAATCTCAAACCAGGATACCATCTTTAATCCTACCAACCACACCTACTTTAACTTAAACGGTCAGGATGGAAGCACTATTTTAGACCATGTATTAACCTTGGATTCCGATCGCTTTACATGGGCAAATTCTGAATCTATTCCTGATGGAACCATAAAGGATGTATTTAGTACACCTATGGACTTTACAAAACCTACTCCTATAGGAGACAGAGTTGATAAGGACTATGATCAGTTAAACTTTGCTGGCGGATATGATCACAACTACTGCTTAAACCAGAAACATAAATCTGAAGAATTCTCTTCTGTAAATCATCCGGTTTATTTTGCAGCGAAACTTGAAAACAAAGAT
>JAILMB010000017.1 GCA_024692825.1 Lachnospiraceae bacterium
TGCATCACTTCCAAATGTAGAAGCAGCCTCTGTCATAAATATAAAATATGATGATCGCTATACTTTTTCTTCAAAGATAAAGACCTTGTATTCTACAGCCATTGCATCCTATCAGTTAAATTCAAAAAAGAAGGATACAGCGGTGCTTCGAATTGATCCACTGAATCCCAAAAGAGTCATTGCTACTGGATGTGGAAAAGCGAGAGTTGTATTAAATAACAAAAAAACCTATACCGTAGCAGTAGCTCCTGCTCATATTTCTTTGGTATTACTTGTGGGCCAAAGTAATATGGAGGGAGCATTGACAAAGGACTCTGCAAAGAAGAAGGCTCAAAAAGCCATGATTCGTTGCAAAGAAGGAACGGTTTATAATACCTATGCACCGGCTACGGCATCTTCCTATGAGAATATAGGATTTTACGGATTAGATGGAGCGGAAAGACGAAGTATAAATAATGTGACGAAGTTTATCCCATCATCGTTAACAGATAATTCAGCTGCAGAGGTATGGAAGCATACCAATAATCTTACGGATGGGCTAGGAGCTGTAGGAAAAAGTGGAGTAGATGCAGGTATTGGATATCAGTGGTATGAGACCTCTGGAGAAAAGATATGGATGATAAACTGTGCCAAGTCAGGCACATCCATTACGCAGTGGCAGACAGATGGGAAAAAATGCGATAATCTCTTTTGGCAGTCTGTAGTGTTGTATCAGGCAGCGGAGAAACTTCTAAACCAAGAGATTACAGCTTGCCACTATGTCCTTAGTAAGAAGGGTATCTTTTGGTGTCAGGGTGAACAGGACACCTATATGAGCCAGGAAAACTATGAGAAATACTTCCATAACATGATGGCAAACTATGAAACCTATCTGCGAGGAACGAATTTTAAGTATTTAAATCATGCCTTGGATTTTATAGGAATCCTAATGGTGAGAAGTTATGAAGAGCAGGTAGGATACTGGTATTTTCCATCAGGTCCGAGAGTGGCGCAGTATGAGATGTGTAAGAGTACCAGTGTTCAGAATAAAAAGATTATTCTCGCCAGTGATTTAGAGGAACAGTGGACATCGAAAGCTACCATAACAGCAGATTTCTATGGAAAGTATAGAAACAATGCCGCTTATAACGCTCTAAATCCTACCTATACAAAATTAAAACTTCCAAAGAAAGTTTCGGATATTTATTATTCACCTCATTTTAGTCAAAGAGCGAGAAATGAAATCGGAAGAGACGCGGCATTGAATGTACTAAATAGTTTCTATACGGTTCAGTAAGAATTAAGAAAGAAGAAAACGGATATGAAGTGTATTTTATTAGCCGGCGGTACAGGTGATCGTTTATGGCCTTTATCAAGAAAAAATTATCCAAAGCAGTTTATGTCTTTGAATGGTACTTCTATATTTCAAAAGACCATTACTAAAAATATTCCTTTCTGTGATGAGTTTTTAATCGTCACAAACGAAGCTTATCATCAGATTGTAGAAGGTCAGATGCAACAATTCCAGGGAATCAATTACCGAATCTTCTTAGAAGAAGAGGGAAAAGGAACTGCTACAGCGATTTATCTCTTATCCCTAATGTTAAAAGAGGATGAAGATATTTTAGTTCTTCCTTCTGATGTGTTAGTAGAGGGAGAAAACTATTCCGATGCCATCTACGAAGCAAAGGAATTAGCCCAAAAGGGAGAAATCGTTTTGTTTGGAGTGACTCCCAAAGATTCTTCTACTTCTTATGGATATATTCGCTATCGAGAGGAAAAGGTATCTAGATTTATCGCTCGTCCTACAAAGGAAATGGCACAAAGTCTATTTGTAGCAGATGATGTGTACTGGAATGGTGGAATGATTCTTGTAAATAACCGTGTATTGCAACAGGAAATGAAGCACTACGCTGATTCTCTGGCAAAAGCATTAAAGCCTGTGGCAGATCAGGGCATTACGGTAGATTTACAGACAGTTCGATTCGGAAAGGAATTGTTTACAGGACTTGAACCTGTGGGTATTGAAAAGTGTCTTCTTGAGTTATCAGAACATGTTTCTGTAGTTCGACTTCGCTGTGATTGGAAAGATATTTCTGATTTTAAGTCATACCTTGAGTTTGAAGGTGAATCTAGCGGACCTGCAATCTTAGAAAATACAACCAATACATCCATCATAAATATGGATGATAGCCATGTAGTGGTAACCAATGATGTATCTGATTTGTTGGTAGTAAATGTAAATGATGCTACCTATATTACATCAAAAGAAAATGCCGATGACATTAAAGACATTGTTCGTAAAAGTGCAAAGGATTATGATACTTTCTTTAATTACGGACCAGTGGGATATCGTCCCTGGGGAACGAGGGAGATCATTCACTCTGCGCCGGGATGTCGTGTCAGAAAGATTATGCTTTATCCGGGTGCCACACTCTCAAAGCACTCTCACGAAAAACGAAATGAGAACTACTCTGTAGTAAGTGGTGCTTTGTCTATTGAAATCGGTGAGGGAGATAGTCAAAGAACTGTTGCTTTAAAGCAAGGGGATGGCATTAATATTTTGCCTCAGATGATGCATCGACTTTACAATGATACAGATCATGCTGTCGTAGCTATTGAAGTAGATACAGGAGCAGAGATTGAAGAACGAGACATGGTTCATAACGATGAAAAGATAGGGGATTTACCTTCTTTATATCGTTTGCGCC
>JAILMB010000018.1 GCA_024692825.1 Lachnospiraceae bacterium
CTGACGGGTCACTCCCATAATGGTTCCACCTAATAGGTTTACAAAGGTGATAATAAGACCGGCGGTTGCATCTCCTTTTACGTACTTCGTAGCACCGTCCATAGCCCCGAAGAATGAAGACTCATCTTGAAGTTTTTGACGTTGTGCAGCAGCTTCCTGATCTGTAATTGCTCCTGTATTTAAGTCCGCATCAATAGCCATCTGTTTACCTGGCATAGCATCCAAGGTGAAACGGGCGGTTACTTCAGCAACACGTTCAGAACCTTTGTTGATAACAACGAACTGAATAATAATTAAGATAATAAAGACAATGGCACCAATGATTAAATCACCACCACCAACAAATTGACCGAAGGTGGTAACTACATTTCCCGGATTTCCGGTCGTAAGAATCAAACGGGTTGAGGATACGTTTAGGGAAATTCGAAAAATAGTTGTAAAAAGTAAGACCGTAGGGAAATTTCCCATATCAAGTACTTCTTTTACAAATAGACAGTTCATAAGAACTACTAAAGCTACACCAATGTTAAAGGCTAACATGAAATCCAGCATTCCTGAAGGAATCGGAACAATCAAAAATACAATGGCTGCCAATAGATATACGGCAATGCCTACGTCGGTTTTCTTTACTGAAATGTCCATCTGATTCCTCCTTTCCTTTTATGCAGGATTTATGCTTTTCTTCCCTTTGCCTGATATACAACTGCTAGAATTTCAGCAACCGCCTGATATAATTCCGGCGGAATTTGCTGCCCTACATCTACGGTTGTGTAGATAGAACGGGCCAAAGGTTTGTTTTCTATAATATCTACATTATTTTCTTTGGCAGCATCTTTGATACGTTGTGCCATGTATTCTTCACCCTTTGCCACAACAATTGGGGCCGGGGCTTCATTAATATCATACTTTATTGCTACAGCTATGTGGGTAGGGTTTGTAATAACCACATCTGCCTGAGGAACGGACTGCATCATTCGTCTCTGAGAGGCCTCGCGCATACGCTGTTTTTGCTTGCTTTTAATTAAGGGATCTCCTTCTGCGTTTTTGTACTCGTCTTTTACTTCCTGTTTTGTCATTTTAAGATCTTTTTTAAACTTCCACTTGTGGTAAAAAAGATCTACAAAACCAACAATCAGTAAAATTACGCTGATTCGTATCCCGATATCTAAAACTAAGGATCCAATTTGTGCAATGGCTGCATTCAAAGGAATCTCATATAATAAGTAAAGCTCGTTCAAGTGATCTTTGATCATGGTATAGGACACAATAAAGATAATAACGATTTTTACAACTGATAAGCCCAAATTCACTAGAGATTGCATGGAAAACATGCGCTTTACACCGTTTATAGGGTTAAACTTATCTAATTTTGGCTTCAGTGGTTCTGCTGAAACTTGAAACTTAAACTGCAGACCATTACTTAGAATGGCAACTAAAAATCCTATGGCTAAAAAAGGCAATAAGATTAAAAACATTTGTAAGATTCCATAGAGCAATACATTACCAATGGATAAAATGGTAAGTCCACTTCGGTCAGAGTCAACTATCTGTGGAATCATATAGGTATATGCCCAGGTGAATAGATTGATAAAATTATCACCGATATAGCCAACTAATACCTTGATGGATACAAAGGCGGCAATCAGTTCAATGGCATGGGCTAATTCCTGACTTTTTCCTACCTGACCTTTTTTCCTGGCATCATCTAATTTCTTACTGGTAGGTTCTTCTGTTTTATCATCTCCAAAAAACTGGAGGTCATATTTCAAAAGGTATTCTGTCTCCAATTAATACATTCCTTCCACTACACTTCGCATCATGATACTCATTTGTTCGAAGATATAGTTACATATTTCAGGGAATAGATAAATCATTACATATAAAACGCAAAGGCCAGCTAAAATCTTTATCTGAATACCTACAGAAAACATGTTTAACTGCTGAGCCACTTTTGCCATAATACCTAATACACAGTTCATAATCAAAATGGTAGCAAACACCGGTAAAAATATACGAAAACCAATGACAAACACATTGGTTATGTAGGTTGCCATTGCTGTAATTAACACATCTGTTTCAAATTCTGCCCCACCTAAAGGGATTAAAGTAAAAGAGTCAATCACTGCTCTTACTACAAATTGGTACATGTTTGTAATGATGAAAAAAATCATCATAAAATAATAATACAGGTTCCCTGTAATAGTTACCTGCGCATTGAAATTCGGATCATATTCCTGTGCCATTCCAATACCGATATCCACATCAATCAGATTACCGGCAAATAACAATATGGAACTGCAAATATAGGCAGAAAAACCAATCAGTAAACCTGTAATAGCTTCTTTTAGCACCAATACAGAATATCCTAATACAGAAAAATAAGATACTTCAGTAGGTGAAACATTATAAAGTACCATAATGGCAATTAGACAACTTAAGCCAATCTTGGACTGATTTGGCATTCCTCTATCGCTGAACAAAGGTGCAACAAAGAAAAATGAAGCTAATCTTACCAATATAAGTAAAAAGTATTCAAAATTAACAAGCGAAAATGTAAAACTCATATTTATCTAATATATATTGAAAAATCAGTCCACAATCGGTTAATAAATTCGAGTAAGGTATTCATAATAAAAGAACCGAACACAATTAAAGCCAAGAATGTAGCTATGATTTTCGGGATAAAGGTTAGAGTCTGCTCCTGAATAGATGTTACCGTCTGGAACACACTGACTACTAAACCTACCACTAAGGACACCAAAAGCATTGGTGCAGCGCAGATAATCATTGTATAAAATGCATCCCGCATAATATCTAGTACCTGACCCTCTGTCATAAATGTTCACTCCTTTAATAAAATGTTTTCACCAGACTGCCAATAATTAAATTCCAACCATCCGCTAAGACAAATAGTAAAATCTTAAATGGTAAGGAAATGGTGGTAGGTGGTAACATCATCATACCCATTGACATTAATACCGAGGCAACAACCATGTCGATAATAATAAATGGGATATAAATTAAGAATCCGATAATAAAACCTGTACGAAGTTCACTAAGAATGAAACTAGGAACTAATACAGTAAGAGGTACATCATCATAATCCTCGTATGTAATATCCGCTATATCACAAAACAGGTTCAAATCCTTTGTTTGGGTCTGACCGTACATAAATTCCCTAATAGGGGTTTCGATTTGTTCTAAGGCCTCTTCTTGAGTGATTGTGCCTTCGTCTAATGGTTGTATTGCATTTTCATTAATTGTTGTAATTGTAGGCCACATAATAAACAATGTCAGAAAAAGTGCCAAACCAATTATGACCTGGTTTGGCGGTGATGTTTGAGTTCCAACTGCAATTCGAACGAAGTGTAAAACTACTATTATTCTGGTAAATGAAGTAAACATTATCAGAATCGTAGGTGCCAACGCCAAAACTGTTAGAACAAGCAAAATCTCCACCGTAGAAGATAATGAACCTGTGTCCCCATCAAACGTAAGGGAAAATCCACTTCCTCCGGTATTGGTGTCAGATGCGTTAGGCGCATTGTCTGTTGGGCCATATTCTGTTGCATAAACAGGGTGAACAACGATTAGTGATAAGCATAATGAAACCATACATACTGCAAATATTACACTTAGCTTACAGTATAATTTTTTAAATTTCTTCATATTACGCCTACTTCGATTGTTTCTGTTTATCGAAATGAAATTTGTTCAAAATATCATTAAAATTTCTGGAAGTGCTTCCGCTAGAGTCTGTAGACTTTGGAATCAAATCCTCTTCTGAAAGCTCTCCTAATAAAGTAATGGACTCTTTGTTTAAAGCAAGTACATAATACTTGTTTTTTCCAACCTTAATAATTTGGAGCCGATGTCCCGGCCCCATGTTAAATGCATCAACCATTTCAAAATTTGAGTTACCTGAAGTGGTTTGATTTTGCATATAATTGGCAATCCATTTTGTCGTAAATCCTGTAAGGACCAATACACCGATAAAAATAACCAGTACTATGACAAATTGATATATACTGCCACCTAAGGATGAAAGAATCATAATTAGCCAATTACCTTCTTAACTGCTTCTAATACACGTTCTGCCTGGAAAGGTTTAACGATGAAGTCTTTAGCACCAGACTGAATGGCTTCAATAACCATTGCCTGCTGTCCCATTGCTGAGCACATAATTACAGAAGCATTAGGATCTTTTTCTTTGATTCCCTTTAATGCTCCAATACCATCCATCTCAGGCATGGTAATATCCATAAGCACAAGATCTGGATTACATTCAGAGTAAGCTTCAATTGCTTTAACACCGTTTTCTGCTTCTCCGACTACGTTGTAGCCATTCTTTGTAAGAATGTCCTTAATCATCATTCTCATGAAAGCTGCGTCATCACAAATAAGAATATTTTTTGCCATTTTTAACATCTCCCTTTATTTCATAATTTCTGTTATACGTATACCGAAGGATTCTTCGATAACTACTACTTCGCCTTTTGCAACATATTTACCATTGACTAAAACGTCAATTGGTTCACCTGCGATTTTATTTAATTCTATAATTGTTCCGGGTGCAAAGTCAAGAATATCATGAATAGATTTGTGAGTTCTACCCAATTCAACTGTTACTTCTAGCGGAACATCCATAATTAAATCGATGTTTTCAGGGGAATATGCCATACCGTAATTCCCTGCAAATTGTGTAAATTGTGCGGGTTGCACATTTACTGGCTGCTGTGGAGCCTGGTTCATCATTGGCATGCCCATTTGAGGTGGAGCTGCCTGTGGCTGTGGAGCTGCTGCTGGTGCCGGAGCAGGCGCCGGTGTTGGAGCTGCCGCAGCTGGTGCAGGTTCTGGAGCCATTTCTGATGCTCCAAATGCATCATCGTCAACTGTTGAAGCTGAGTCACTTTCCATATTGGAAGCAACATTTGAACACATGCTCTTTGCAAGTTCTATTGGATAAAGCTGCATGATTTTTGAATCAACCAGCTCGCCAATCAATAGTTTGAATTCAATCTTAACAAAACTGCCTCGTAAGAAGTCGTCAATCTCTTTTGCGTCGTCAGAATTTTGTAAATCAATAAGATCTGACTCCGGTGGACTAATATCCACCATCATATTTAGCATTGATGATAATGATGTAGCTGATGAACCCATCATCTGATTCATTGCTTCTGAAATAGCAGACAAATGAATCTCACCAATTTCACCATCTGTATTGGTTCCGTCTCCACCCATCATCAAGTCTGTAATTATTTTAACATCTTCTTCTCTTAAAACCAATACATTTGAGCCATTCAAGCCTTTCGTATATCCGATTTTAACAAGAACACAGGGCTTCTCATACATAGAAATGATGTCGTCCCATGTAGAAGTAGATACTACAGGTGTGGAAATTTCAACCCGTTTATTTACCAATGAAAATAGCGTTGTAGCAGCTGTTCCCATGGAAATATTGGCAACTTCCCCAATGGTGTCTTTTTCGTATTCAGTTAAACCCTCGCCGCCGTCATTAGCTGCGCCGACGTCTCCGCCTGCTTCTGCGACTGCTGCAGCGTTGTTGAACAGGGCATTTATCTCTTCTTGAGATAGTGAAGTATCACCCATCCTCCTGCTCCTCTCTTATTACTGAAGTAACTCGAACAGCGTAATTTTTACCGGATGAACCCGGCAAAGCTGTGAATTTTTTTATATCTCCAACGAAGACATCTAACTCGTCGTCAACCTTCCGGTCCAGACGAATAATATCTCCAGGTTGAATTGAAGCAAAATCAGAAACACTAATGGAACTGTTTCCTAATATTGCAGTTACTGGTATAGAAGCTTTTGAAATGAGAGCTTCTATATCTCCAGCAAAGCCTTCTTCTGTCTTATCTTGCATGTTAGAATACCAGAATTTGGTATTTAACTTGTCCATAACAGGCTCAAGCGTCAAATAAGGCAAACAAAGGTTAATCAAACCTTCTACATCCCCAATTTTAATGTTAATTGTAACAATTGCGATCATTTCTGTTGGAGAAATAATCTGCGCAAACTGTGGATTGGTTTCAATTCTTTCTAATCGCGGATTGACATCTAATACATTCTCCCATGGTTCTCGCATAAGTTCTACGCAGGATGTCATCACTCGTTCTATTATCAAAAGCTCAATTTCTGAAAATTCTCTGGTTTTTTCAAGAGGTTCTCCTTCGCCACCAAGCATTCGATCGATAATTGCGTATCCAAGTTTCGTGGCCATTTCCATGATTATGTTTCCCTTTAGAGGAGCAAAATCAATAATACCAAGTAGAACCGGATTTGACAAAGCATTTGAAAACTCCATGTAGGTAACTGCTTCCGAGTTCATAACCTCTACTTGAATGTTCTTTCGAAGGTAAATCGGAAGGTTTGTTGAAAGAAGTCTTCCGTAGTTGTCGTATATAATCTCTAAGGTTCGAAGGTGTTCTTTCGAGAACTTGGATGGACGAGCAAAATCGTACTCCTTTACCTGAACCTCATTGGCTTTTTTCATTTCATCTACATCGACTTCACCACTACTTAAAGCCTTCAGTAGGTTATCTATCTCGTTCTGAGACAGTACATCACTCATTCATCCTCACCACCTTTAACTTCATCATCCATAGTATGAATCATGAATTATTGATACTGAATCTCTGTAAAGCCTACAGACACAATAAATGAATTATCACCAAAATATGAATTACACAAATCTCTGATTTCATCTAATGGTGCACTTTGATTTGCTTTAATATCATCAATCGTGTACTGAGAGATTACGTTGTTGATTTGCATTTTATAAATATTGTCATAGGTAGCCGAATTTGTCTCCCCACC